>NZ_VHLC01000070.1:0-45174 GCF_006547355.1 Myxococcus sp. AB036A
CCCTCCCCCTCAACAGGGCCCCCATTCCTCTTATGCGCCGTGCATCGCAACCTTGCTGGGCTGTGGAGACGCCGTGAACACCGACTTTCGCATCGAGCGTGGTGATGATGGCGCAATGACACTGCATCACGAGGGGGGAGCAGGACGTCACTCCCGGCGTGAAGACGGCTCAGCACGGTGTTCGTGTGGACGTTTCAGCCCAGTCCTGCTGGAGCTGCTACGACTTCCCGTGTGCACGCCCCACCTCGAACATGTAACTCCGGAAGAGCCTCCGGCATGAGCGCGTCTCGTGCCGGAGGCCGGCCCATCCGCCGCGCCCCCCGCCCCTCTACACTTGCGCGAGCGCGGCATTGCGAAGCAACGGCAGGGCTTTCTTCACCAAGGCCCTGTCAGAAGCGCAGGTGAGGGCTGAGCACCACCGTCGGCCCCGCCCCCGTACAGATGTTGTCATGGGGCCGGGTGTTGATGTCGCAGCTCTGGAAATACCCTGCCAAGGTGAGGCCTAGCGGGCCATGGATTCGGACTTCCAGACCGCCGCCCGCGGCCAGTGCCTGGTGCGAATTGGTGTATCGATAGGGAGCAAACGCGTCCGTTCTGATTTTGGAGGAGGTGCTGCGTCCCACGCGCAGCGCCACCCAGGGCGAGACACGCCGGTCCCGGAAGAAACGGTAGCGTGCCTCTCCGGCAATCCCCCGGAACGCGCCCCACGGGTGCTTCCGGAGTTCGGTCTGCTCGGACAGGGCCGAATCCAAGGCCCAGGTGGTTATGAAATTGCGACCCCACTGCAACGCGAGCCCGAATTCCAAACCCACCGGTGTCGCCACGAGCAGATGGGCGCTCAGGAGATGGCCTCGCGTATTGGCGTTCTTGCCGGCGAAAAGGCCTCCTCCGCCGGAGAGCAGAAGCCCCCACCCTGGCGACGGCCATGGCTCCGCGCTCGCAGCGACAGGAAGCAACAGGCTGAGAAACAGGGCTAACGGCATCCAGCGCGCAGGCATCGATTCAATCCCCCTTGAACACGCACACCGGCCCGAGTGCGGGGTGAGCATACCCCAAGGCGACGCTGGGCGGGCACTGGAACAGCGTGTGCCCAAGGTCGATGGCAACGGGTTGCGCCAGTCGGTGGGGATGTCTCCGTCGACAACGCGCCATGCGACTGGACGTCTCAATGCACCGCCCCCGCAATCACTTTCACCCCATCCGGTGTCAGAAATACGCCATTGCAGTACGTGGAAATCCCCATACACAGCGCGCGTCCTTGATTCGGGGACAATTCGCAATGAGGGGGAAGTCATCAAGAGGTTCAATACGTTGGGAGTTGTGGGTCTGCTGTCTCTGGCCGCTGTGGGTTGCGGTGGCGAGTACACGCCGAAGGAAGAGCCGACGATGCAGCAGCCGGAGTTGGGGGATGTGGAGCAGGCCGCTGAGTCCGCGTATGTCGACGCGGGCCAGACGCGGGACTTCTCTGCGTGGTTGTTTGGCACCACGCCGTTCACCATCGAGAACCCCTCGCCCATTGCAACGCCGTACACCGCCTACTGCGGCGGCAACAGCATCAGTGGCACCGTCCCCGCCAACGGTTCACACAACAACATGAACCTCAACTGCGCGGGGCTTGAGGCAGCGGCCGGGAAGGAGCGGGTGAAGGAGAGGCATCAGGCCCGGCGATGCGCGCGGGGACCGGTGCTCATGCTCCGGCCCGGGGGTGTGCCTGGGCTTCAGGCGGGACGCCGTGTGTACGACCGCGTGAACGGCGGCACCGAGCGCGAGCTCCCAACTCGGAACAGCAAGGCCGGCCATGGGGACGTGCCCCACGACCGGCCTTGCACCTCGGCGTGTCGACGCGGTCCTACTGCAGGGGCACGCGCTTGAGCTTGAAGGGCGAGGGGCTCTCGCTCATCGTGAAGTAGCTCGCGCCGTTGGCCTCGTACTCGATCGCCTCACCCTGGCCCTCGGTGGTGTCGGTCAGCGTGACGGGCGTCGCGAAGACGGCCGACTCGAAGCCAAGTCCCGGCGTCGCACGGAACTCGTAGACAGTGCGGTAGGTGCGAAGGAGGAAGCGATCCGCGCATGGGTGGATCGCCGCCGCGGTCGCGGCCGAGAAGTTGGCGTCTCCGTTCAGCGGTAGCTGGATCGTGTGGACGTGAATCAGCGTGGCCTGCACGCCCGGCGTCAGCGGCTGGGGGAACTTGTACACGCCGCTCTGCCCCGTGCCCCCGTTCTTGGTGACGACGTAGATGTCCCCGGTGGTGGGGTGCACCATCAGCGACTCCGCGTCCTTCGCGCCGTCCGGATAGACGAACGGGAAGGCCTCGGCGACGAGCCCCCCCGAGGTCTGGCCGTTGGCGAGATCCGGCTCGGGCACGCGGTAGATCGTGAACGACGTGGGGCTGCCACCCGGAGGGAAGTTGGCGCTCCACTTCCCGATGTCACCGATGAAGATGCACGAGCCGCTCGGGCAGGGCCCGGTTGCGAGGTCCTCCCAGTCGGCCGGCGTCACGTTGGTCACGTTGAACGTGCCGATCGTGCTCGCGTTGAGCGTGTCGATCGCGACGATCGCGGTGGTGTCCTCGTTGTGCACGTAGAGCGCGTTGCCGACCACGCGGCTCGCGGCCAGGCCCGAGGGCTCCACGATTTCCGGCGCGGTCACGGTGCCCTGGAGCGTGAAGGTGCTCGCGTACGTGTCGCCGACCATGCAGGTGGGGGCGTTGGCGGCGCGCAGGACGATCACGTGCGCGGTGTTGGTCTGCACGAACGCGGAGCTGCCGGAGAGGCCCGTCTGGAGGCCCGGCGCGGTGAGCGACCGGTAGGCCGCATTGAAGAGCAGCCCGTTGGTGTGACCCAGGCACGCGTCGAAGGCCTCGGTGAAGCCGAGCGGCGGCTCGATGCCGGTGGCAGGGCAGGTGGCGTCCGGCCAGACCTGTGAGCCGTACCAGACGGCGAGGCCACCCGCGCTGCCGGTCACCACGTCGGGCACGGTGAACGACGCGGAGTCGCCGTTCTTCTGGCCTGCGTGCACGTCGATTGGCTGGACCGGATCGACGCCGCTGAAGGCCTCCACGCTCCCCGCCATGTGGGTGGTCGCGTCCAGTTCGAACGCGTAGCTCGCAGGCTCGGAGGCGCCCGCGACGCGGTAGAAGAGCCAGGTGCGGATGGCCCAGGCGCTCTGCTCCGAGCGCAGGAACGTCCAGCCGGCGGGCGGCGTGACGGTCGCGGAGATGTTGTTGCGCACGGTCACCCGCGCGATGAGCGCGTCGTTGGCCTCGGTCCCCGACGGCTTGGGGATCGACAGCGAAGCGATCGACAGGCCGCTGTGGTGCGAGCTCCCACGCAACGCGACCCCCGAGGACGGCGCGACCTCGGCGCGGCGAAGGGCGACGACCTGCGCGACGTTGGTCTCGGCGAACGTCGAGCTCCCGTTGAACGGTCCCTGGAGGCCGGCACCGGCGAGGGGCATGAAGGCGGCGTTGAAGACGAGGCCCTGGGACGAGGACACCAGGCAGGTGTCGTAGGTCTCGGCGAAGCCCACGGGGGGCTCGATCGCCGGGGTCGGACACGCGGCGCCGGTCCACGCCTGCGCGCCGAACCAGACGGCAGCGCCGCCCGCGGTCGAGGTGCTCAGCTGCGGCGTCGTGAAGGCCGTCGAGCCGCTGTTGCTCTTGCCGGCGTGCGTGTCGATCGGGTTGGCCGGATCGACGCCGGCATACGCCACGAGGTTGCCGACGAGGTAGCTCGCGATGGAGCTCCGGAAAGTGTGGCTCGCGGGCTCGCTGGCGGTGGCAACGCGGACGAAGACCCAGCCGCGGATGCTCCAGGTGCTCATGTCGGTGCGCACCAGCGTCCAACCTGCAGGCGGGGTGAGCTCGGCGCCGATCTGGTTCCGGTTCGCAAAGTGCGCCAGCAGCACGTTACCGGCGGCGACGCCCGTAGGGGTCGAGAGGGTCAGGCTGGTGACCGTCTTGCCGCTCGCGTGCGTGGTGCCGACGAGGGTGATTTCCCCGGTGGCCGGCGGCTGGACGGGACGCAGCACCACCGCGTGCGTGATGTTGGTGTTGGGGAGCGTGGAGCTGCCGGTGAAGGCGGGCTGGGCACCTGCGGCCCCGAGCTCCGCGGTGGCGGCGCTGTGCAGCACGCCGCGCGACGACGAGACGAGGCAGGTGTCGAGCTGCTCGGTGAAGCCCGTCGGAGGGGTGTGGACCGCGGGGCACGCGGCGCCTCCCCAGACCTGGGCCGAGAACCACACTGCGAGGCCGTTCGCGGACGACGTGGTGGCGACGGGCAGCGCGAGGCTCGCGCTGTTGCCATTCTTCTGGCCCACGTGCACGTCGATCGGCTGGAGCGGATCCGCGCCCGACACCGCGACCAGGGTGGCCGCCATGGAGCTGGCGAGGTCGAGGGTGAAGGTGTGACTGCTCGGCTCGGCCGCGCTGGCCACGCGGAGGAAGAGCCAGGACTTGATGGCGGAGGCGCTCTGCTCGGAGCGCAGCAGCGTCCAGCCAGCGGGTGGGGTGGCGACGGCGGCGACGGCCTCGCGATTGCTCAGCTGCATCACCAGCACATCTCCGGCGGCCGTACCGACGGGGGTGGGGATGGAGAGGGCGGTGATGGCCAGGCCGCTCGCGCTGGTGGTTCCTCGCACGGAGAGCGTGGAGAGGCCCTGGGCCGTCGTCGCATCCTGTACGTCGTCGGGCTGCGCGAGCTCAGTCGTTCCACAGGCGGCCATCAGTAGGGCGGCCGCGATCCACAGACTTCGGAATGGGGGCATGGGGTTTTTATCGGGTGTCGACTCACCGGACTGGAGGTCCGGGAATCGGTCATGAGAAGGACCCCGAAGCGAGAAGCGCAATCGACTGTCATGACACGGGAAAGCTGCCGTGAAACAGCTGGGATCGTCGGGTGGGATCGAAAGAAGGTGGCAGTCCTGTCCATGCGGTCACGCGGAGTCCTTGGAGAACGCGAAGTCCAAAGACATCTGCGCACGGTGCAAGGGCCGAAGGGCGGTCGGCACCCCGAGGGGTGGGCATCCAGGCAAGCCTCGTGACTGTAGCTGTGACCGGCTCGTGACGTCAGCACAACGGTGCTGACATCCTGTGAGCTGGAGCGTGCCCGAGGGCTTCTTGTCAGCGTCCGAGCACGGCGCACGCGGCGAGTACGGCGCATCGATGGAGGGCCACCCCAGGCCGTGGAGTGTTGAGGCTCAAGACAGCCAACAGGCGAAGGCTCCTGCCACGCACCTGATGGGAGCGGGGGCTGGGCAGGCGTGTGCCCCAAGGGGGCTCAAGCGGCCTGTCCACCGGCCGGGAGCGTGCGCTTCGTGTACCCGGCGGGGCTGGGAGCCTGCGCGCCCGACTTGAAGGCGTTCGCCGCGTTCATGGAGCGGCATGGCCTGGAGCCGGGACACACGGCCTTCCAGTTCGGGGCCTACGCGGCGGCACGGGTGCTGGTGGAGTCCCTCACGCGCACCGGCGCGGACGTGACGCGGGCCAGCCTGGTGCAGCACCTGGAGGCGCTGCGCGACTTCGACACGGGCGTGTCTCCGCCCGTCACCTTCGGCATCAACCGGCGCGTGGGCGTGCAGGGCGCGCAGTTCGCGGCGCTGGACGTGGCCACGGGCGGGCTCGTCGCGGTGTCGGAGTGGATTCCCCTGACGCCATGAGCCAGCATGGGGGGCAATCCTCGAAGGAGCACCCGTTGCTCCTCACCTCCGAAGAGGTCGCCCGGAATGACGCTCTTTCGTGCCCATGCAACGCCCCGTCGTCTCGCGCGGCTGCTGCTCTGTCTGGTGACGGCCGCGACAGGCGGATGTCGCTCCGAGGGCGGAGAGGAAAAGCGCCCCGAGCCATCCCGGACGCCGACGGAGGCCCCCGCGGCGGAGCAGCCCGCCGACCTCCATGGCCTCGGAGGGGTCGAAGGCGTGCAGGCCTCGTATGACCAGTCCCGTCAGCCTGCCAGGTTCATCGCCGCGCTGGGAATTACGCCGGGACAGCGGATTGCCGATGTCGGAGCGGGCCTGGGCTACTTCACGCAGCGACTCTCGGAGGCCGTCGGTCCGGCGGGACAGGTGGTCGCGACCGACATCAACGACGAGGCCATCAAGCGGCTTCGCGCACGGATGTCCGAGCGGAAGAACGTCGTGGTGCGCAAGGTGGAACCGAACGAGCCAGGCCTCGAACCCGGCGCGTACGACCTCATCCTTCTCTCCGAGGTGGACCACTTCCTCTCGGACCGTGTGGCCTACCTGACCAGGCTGCGTCTCGCCCTCACCCCGAATGGCCGTATCGCGGTGACGCACCTTCGGGCGATGCGCCCGCCGCTCGTCGCCGCCGCCCAGCAGGCGGGCTACTCCATCGTGTCCGAGTACGACGGCCTTCCGGACCACTACCTGCTGTTCCTGCAGCCCGCGTCCAGTCGATGACCCCGGGGGAGCGGCGGCGCGAGGGCCTCGCCTCGCGCGGGTGACGTTCCACGACGGCTCGTGCACACGCACGGGCCCTTCGTCGTTTCAGGCGACGGTCCATCCTCGGACGTCGTGGCGAAGAAAGACCTTCGAGGGCTCCGCCTCGGCGACGCGGGTGGCCATGGCCCTCAGCCGGAGCTTGTCCCGCTTGCTCAGGTCCCTCCAGGGCAAGAACAGGTGCGAGTTCCGCGAGCGCCAGAGCACCACGCCCCTCCAGCCACCCTTCATCGCCTGGTCGTGAAGGAAGGAATCGAGCTTCTGGGTGAGCGTCACGGGCTTCAGCTCGGGGCTGAGCAGGAAGTCGAGCACGGCAACCTGTCTGGATTCGACGGCCCTCACGATGGCGCTCGCGACGACCACCGAGCGCAGGTTCGGGAAGGCCTGCTTCGAGAGGATGGCCTGGACCTCGCTCACGGCCCCTTCGTCGATGGCGCGGTAGAGCGTCTGGGTGTGCCGCTTCTCGCGCGAGACCGAGAAGCGCCAGAGCAGGACCAGCGCCGTGAACGGCAGGACCGCCAGGAGCCACTCCTTCAGCGTCGTCATGCGTCTGTCATAGCATCGGGTCCTGGCTTGCAGGGGCGTCCCGGGTGGCTTCGAAGATGCTGGCTGAGGGCGTCGCGGCCCGTGCGTGGCGTCCCGCGGACAGCCGACGTCGCAGGGTCAGGGGCTCTCGAGGCTGGAGGCCGTCAACGCGGCGGCCCGGACGAAGGTCTCGAGGAGCTCGGGGCCAAAGTACTGGAGCTGACTCTCACCGCTCCGATTCCGGACGTGCTCGGACGAATCCAGATAGCCGATGTAGTCACCCGTGAGCGAGATGACGCGGGTTGCGCCGCCCGCTGCCTCGAGCAGGCGGCCCGCTGGAAGCGTCACTTCGGCTGGCACGAACAGCAAGCTCACGGACCCCAGGCTCAGTCGAGAGGCCTCGGCCTGGCGAGGGCCCAGGTGGCACAGGGCGTTCTCGGTGACGCCGTGCAGGCCGACGGGCACGAGTCGGCTTGCATCGGGGCGCGGGAGTTTCACCTGGACCCGCGTGTAGGCCAGTCCCTCCGCCGGGACGGGAGCGGGATGGATGCCGCGAGCCGCGTGCGTCAGGAGCGTTGCGAAGAGCGCATCCCGGGAGGGGGAGTCGCTCTCCTGTGAGGGGAGGGTTGCCCGAGCATTCCCGACCATGCCCTGGAGGAAGAGAACCACTCCACCTTCCTCCTCCAGCGTGCGGCTGTACCGCCCCGGATAGTCTCCCGAGAGGGTCCGGGACTTGTGGGGGGCGAGCGTCGGATGCGCCGAGAAGATGGAGAGCTCCGCGACCTTCCGCTGCTCGTGTCGGAAGACCAGACGTGTCAACCGGGCATCGACATGGGGTTCGGCGCGACCGCGAGAGACGATGAGGTCGGGGACGATGCCCTCACCCAGCTCGACGGAGACCGGGGTGAGTGTGTCCACCGCCCGCCGCAAGGCGCTGCTTGTCGCCGCGATGATGGCTTCTCTCGCGGCTGGGCGGAACCGCCCGACTCCGCCGAGTTGGAAGAGGGAGGACGGTTCGTAGCTCCCCATGGAGGAATGGGTGTGCGTGGCCGTCACGAACAGTTCGGTGACCTTCAATTCCTGGAGGAGGGCCGCCAGGGAGAGTCGCATCGAGGAAGGGGGGAGCAACAGCTCCGTCGAGACGATGGCCACGCGGAGGTCGCCAGACTGGAGCACCAGGGCCCTGACGGCCAGTGGAGTGGTTGCTTCCGTGGCCGAGGGGCGCAAGGGGCCGTAACCGGCGGAAGCGACCGGCAAGGGCGCGATGATGTCCTCCACTCCCGCGCCAGCCTGGAGCGGCCCCTTGACCATGTCGGCGGCGGCAACGCGGGGGCTCTCGGAAAGGGGCGCCGGGCACCACCAGTCCACGGCTGCGATGGCATAGAGGCCGAGGATGAAGAGGAGCGGCGCACCCAGTCTCTTGAGCCATGGCCGGAGGCGGTGCTGTGGGCTCGGGGACATGCGCCGGATTGAGAGGGTGGGGAGCGCCCGGCGATAGCAACCTCGAATGGGTGCGTCAATCCATCGGGTCGCCTCTCGGAGGAGCATGCCGTGGCATGCTCGCCTTGAGAGGCAGGAGCCAGTGGCCTCGCTCACCCGGCGTGGGGCTCGGGCGGCTTAGAGCTCGTTTCACAACCTCCGTCCAACTCGGCGCAGGAGCACGATGCAGCAGCCGAGCTGAAGCAGCGCGAGGTGGAGGTCGGCGCGCCGCTCCTCGCGGACGCGCAGCCGCTTGAAGCTGTGGAGCCAGGCCAGGGTGCGCTCCACCACTCAACGGTAGCGGCCCAGCCGCTCGCTCGACTCGATACCGCGGCGGGCGATGCGCGGGGTGATGTGGCGCACGCGTATCCCTTGGCGGATGTCACTAAAGTCGTTGAAGTAGCCCCACGGGTGTCAGAGACCGGGTAAACGGAGCGCGCTTGGGGCGGCTGAGCGGATCGTATCGTCTGATCGAGCAGGACTGGCCACTTGCGGACGATTGCTCTCCCCGTTCGCGGCTGTGCCATGGAACTGTCATGGTCAACGCCAATCATCTGACGCGCCACGTTGCCCTCCAAGCCGATGGGCTCTTCACTCTCCCGGAACATGGCCATGCCATCCTCTCGCCGCGTTATGAGCCATCATTCCGGTGACTCCTCCCACACCCCCATGCGAATCCTCCTCACCGCTCTGGTCCTGCTGAGCGCTCCAGTCCTCGCCCAGCCCAAGTCCGTGCCCACTCCGAAGGCGGCGCCGAAGTCGGACGGCTTCATCCGCCAGCTCGTGGAGACGCGCTACTTCAACATCGGCCGTCCCATGGGCACGAGCTTCACCCCGGACGAGCAGACGCTCTTCTTCCTGCGCAATCCGGAGGGCTCACGCGCCCTCGCGCTCCACGCGTTCGACGTGGCCACGGGACAGACGCGCGAGCACCTCACCGCGGAGAGCCTTCTGCAGCGTGCCCGGGAGAACCTCACCGTCGAGCCGAAGGCGCGCCAGGAGCCCGCGCGTGTGTCCTCGCGGGGCCTGAGTTCCTATGCCTTGTCCGAGGACGGCGAGAAGTTGCTCGTGGGCTTGTCCGGCAAGCAGTACATCGTCACGCGCGCGTCCGGGAAGGTGACGGAGCTGAAGACGGGCCCCGGCGCCATGGACGTGCGCTTCTCTCCCGATGCCACCCAGGTGGCCTATGTGCGGGGGCATGACGTGTATCGCCTGGACCTGGCCACGAACACCGAGCACCCAGTGACGAAGGGCGGCACGGAGGAGAAGAGCCACGGGCTGGCGGAGTTCATCGCCACGAGCGAGATGATGCGCTTCTCCGGCTACTGGTGGAGCCCGGACGGAAAGGCCCTGGCCTACACGGAGTCCGACACGAGCGGCGTGGAGAAGCTCGCCATCGCGGACGCGCTCCACCCGGAGAACGATGCGCGGCGGCTCGCCTTCCCGCGCGCCGGCAAGGCCAACGCCCGGGTGCGCCTGGGTATCATCCCCATCACAGGCGGCAAGACGACGTGGGTGCGCTGGGACGTGGAGAAGTATCCCTACCTCGCCACGGTGCGCTGGCCGGCGAAGGGCCCTCTGACGGTGCTGGTGCAGAACCGGCTCCAGACGGAGGAGCTCCTGCTCGCGGTGGACCCGAGGACGGGGAGCACGCGCACGCTGCTCGTGGAGAGGGACGACGCATGGCTCACGCTGCACCAGACGTTCCCCCACTGGCTGGAGGATGGAAGCGGCTTCCTCTGGTACACAGAGCGCAACGGCGCTGGCGAAGTGGAGCTGCGCGACGCCTCGGGCAAGTTCGTGCGCTCGCTCGTGCCGCCCGGCGCGGGCTTCTATGACATGGCGGGCTACGTGGAGAAGGACGGCACCGTCTACTTCACCGGCGGCCCAACCTCCGACGAGCGCTACGTGTGGCGCCTGAGCCCGGGCGGGAAGCCCACCCGCGTCACCTCGGAGAGCCCGGCGCTGGAGCTGGCCCGGATGTCCAAGCGGGGCGGCTTGCTGGCCATCACGTCCGAGGGCCCCCGGCGCATGCGTCACACCACTGTGATGAAGGCGGACGGCACTCGCGTGGGCGAGCTGCCCTCGGTGGCGAAGGAGCCGCCGTTCCAGCCGCGAGTGGAGGTGCGGTACGTGGGCAAGGAGCGCTACCCCACGTCGCTGGTGCGTCCTCGCGACGCGAAGCCCGGCGTGAAGCTGCCCGTCATCGTGGACATCTACGCGGGGCCCGGCATCCCCATGGTGTACCAGAGCATGCAGCAGCACCTCACCAACCAGTGGCTCGCGGACGAGGGCTTCATCGTGGTGAAACTGGACGGGCGAGGAGTTTCGCCCACCGCCGACGCGAAGCTGCGCAAGCCGAAGTACGACTGGCCCCGGCTGCTGCTGGACGAGCAGGTGGCCGCGCTGCGCGCGCTCGCGGCCGAGGTGCCGGAAATGGACCTGAGCCGCGTGGGCATCACTGGCGCGAGCAACGGCGGCTACATGTCCGCGCTGGCCGTGCTCACCCGCCCGGACGTCTTCAAGGCCGCGGTGGCCGTGTCCTCAGTGACGGACTGGCGCGACTACGACTCACACCTGACGGAGCGCTTCTTCGGCCTACCCGACGAGCACCCCCAGGCCTACGAGCAGGCCTCGCTCCTCACTCACGTGAAGGCCGACCAGCCCATGGGAAAGCTCCTGTTCATCCATGGCACTGCGGACGACAACGTCCTCTTCTTCCACGCCCTCAAGCTTTCGGACGCGCTGTTTCGGGCGGGCCAGCCCCACGAGTTCCTGCCCCTCAGCGGCATGCCACACATGGTGTTCGACCCGGTGCTGGCCGAGCGCATGTGGGAGGAGACCGCGCGCTACTTCAAGCGGCACCTCTAAACCACCTCGGCAAGTCCGCTCAACATGGAGCCCGGCATGCTCGAAGAGGACGCGGAGGACATCGGGACGATGCTGTAGGGCACGGAATTCCCTTCGTGCCAAGCGCTGACCGCCTTGGAACGGTGCGCCTGAAGGCGGTCCCAGATAATGACGAGGGGGCGTCCGAGGCGCCGACGGAAGTACCGCATTGCGGCGATGACTTCCTTGTCGTGGACAGCGCCGACGAAGTGACGAGCGAACACCTTGGGGCGTTCACGCCCCCGCGGGGCAGCGTCAGCAGCACGACGCTGGACACCTCACGGCGCCTGCTCAGACGCTTGAGGACTCGGACTTGCCCCACCGGCGCCCAGGTGGTGCCCAGGCGGGCCCGAAACGTGGGACCCGTCTCATCCAAGAAGGCAATCGTCCTCCTGCTTCTTCGAGCCCCCTTTTGATGCGAGGCCAGTCTCTTCTTCCCCAGGCTTCGATGAGCGCATCATCCCGCTCGCGAGCCTGGGGACGAGGGCGGTGCGCGGAGAACCCCAGCCGATGCAGTGGCCTCGACAAGGAGCGCGGCTGGTACCGCACGCCCCAGCGTTGCTCGATGAGACGTGCGATGCGTGGAAGGGTCCATCGCTCCGTGGGAAAGACGGCCCGAACGGCGCCGGCCTTGAATGCTCGGGCCACTTGCTTCCACTCCGAGGAGCTCAGCCGTGAGGGCCGGCCCTGATGCGGCTTGCGCCGCAGCCTCCTGACGCCTCCTTGCGCGAGGGCTTTGCACCACAGCGGCACCGCTCCTCGGGTGACGCCGCTGAATGGCTGCTGCCCCATCACCACCCCTTTCATCGGAACAAACGCTCCGGTGTTTAGGGGATTCATCGAGGCGGTTTAGGCGCTCGTAGGTCCGCTAGGCCCCGAGTGTCTTGCGCATGTTGCGGTGGGGGACGCCCACCTCGGTGTAGGGGGCGCCGAAGACGGCGTAACCCAGCCGCTCATAGAACGGGACCGCCGGTTCGCGCGCGTGCAGGTGGACATGGGTGAAGCCGCGCCGCACCAGCTCCGCTTCCAGCGTACGCACCAGCCGGGCACCCAGCCCTTGCCCTTGGAGGTGGGAGGCCACGGCCATCTGGAACAGCCGTCCGCCGTGGGCATCCTCGGGGTTGAAGAGGACGCAGCCGAGCACCCCCTCCTCCTGGTGCGCCACCAGGTGCAGGCTGTCCGCCTCGAAGGGAAAGGCGACGTCGTCACGCGTGTAGCCGAGCGGCTCGCGCAGCACGCGGAAGCGCAGCTCCAGCTCGCCCGCGTAGAGCGGATGCCCGGGCTGGATGAAGGTGAAGGTGGCGCCGGCCGTCACGTCAGAAAGTCCCCGTGAGCTGGAGCGTGAAGGTGCGGCCGTACTGGGGCACGGGGGCGATGGAGTTCTCGTCCGACACCGGCAGCGAGTAGCGGGCGTCCAGCAGGTTGTGCACGCCGGCGAAGTAGCGCAGGGGGCCGTAGTCACCCGACAGGCCGAAGCCCACCAGCAGTGCCTCGCCGCTGTCCGCGCCGCCCGGGCCGGTGGGCCGGGCGCTCTGGTAGATGGCCTGGGTGGCCACGCGCATGTCGCCGGCGCCAATGGGCAGCATCATCCGGCCCGCCACCAGGTGCGCGGGCGCCGCGGAGGCCACTTCCTCCGAGGCGTTGCGCAGCGTCACGTAGGAGTAGCTCACGTCCACCAGCAGCCAGCGGCCCGGCTGCCAGTGCACGCCGGCCTCGGCGCCCCAGGCGAGTGTGGTGCCGTCGGTGTTCATGAAGCGCAGACACGCGGCGGTGCCGCAGTCGCCTGAAGCCGAGTCCTCCGCGGTGAGCTGCACCAGGCTGGAGATGCGGTTGTGGTAGCCAGCGACGGTGAGGCGCAGCTCGTCCGTCAGGTCGTGCGAGTGCTCCAGCTCGAAGGTGGTGATGGTCTCCGGCCGCAGGTTCAGCGCCGCGCCCTGGGAGATGCCGTCCGCGTAGTAGAGCTCGTAGACGTTGGGCGCGCGGAAGGCGTTACCCGCCACCAGCTTGGTGAGGCCCCGCTCGTAGGGCCGGGCGATGACGGCCAGGCGCGGGGTGATGGGCGTGCTGTCCAGGTCCACGTACTTGTCCAGGCGCAGACCGGCCGACACGCTCAGCCGCGGGTGGATCTTCCACTCGTCGAGCAGGTACGCGGACACCAGCGTGCGCGCCTGGGTCTCCAAGGGCAAATCACCGGCGTCCTGCCGGACGCGAAGCTGCGCCTGACCTTCCACGCCGAGCGTGAAGACGTTGCCCTCGAACAGGCCGATGCGCGCGCGGGCCTCGCCGGTGAGCCAGTCCGCCGCGCCGCCCTCGGTCCGGGCGCCGCCGTCCTCCTCCGGGTAGACGTAGGTGCCCTCGTAGCGGCTGATGTCGAACGCGCCGCGCACGGACAGGCTGAAGCGCTCGGTGAACTGGCGCTCGTAGCGGGCCTCCGCGAAGGCGCGCAGGTCCTCCACGATGTTGCCCTCCGTGCCGGGCACGGTGCCGTAGGGCGCGGTGGGCAACTCCTTGGTGCGCACGTTGAACTGGGCCTGGAAGGACAGGTCGCCCACGCGGGCCCGGAGGGAGCCACCGGCGGCGCGCTCCGCGTCCAGCCCGGTGATGATGGGACCGCTGGAGCCCAGCCGGGTGGTGTCCGCGCCCGTGGACGTCAAGGCGGCGGCGCTCACCAGCACTGAGCGGTTGCCGTCCTCCCACGACGCGGTGGCGTGTCCCCGGGTGGTGCCGAGCGCGCCCACCGCGCCCGTGACTTCCAGGTGCTTGTCCGAACCCAGCGACTCACGGGGGACCACGTTGATGACGGCGAAGAAGGCGCCCGTGCCGTACAGGGCGCTGCCAGGGCCGCGCACCACCTCGATGCGCTCCACTTCCTGGATGTCCACGCTGAGGTCGCGGGCGGCGAAGCCCTGGCCGGCCCAGACGTCGTTCATGGAGTGGCCATCCCAGAGGATGAGGATGCGCGTGTTGAGGTCGCCCGGCGGGGAGAAGCCGCGCACGCCCATGTACGTATAGGTCCGGTCGTCGGTGAGATAGAAGCCGCGCACACCGGCCACGGCCTCGGCGACGGTGCGCCAGCCGAAGGCGCGCAGCTCCTCCTGTGTGAGCACGGTGGTGGAGGCGGGCGCTTCGTCGACGGCGACCAGGCTCTTCGATGCGGCGCGCACCGGAGGCGGCGCGTAGCGCAGCTCGGCGTGGACCTTCACTTCTTCCTCGGCCACCACCTTCACCGTCTGGCGGAGCGGGCGCACCTCGCGGCTCTCCACCTCCAGCGTGTGCTCGCCTTCGGGGAGGGTGACGACGGTGGGGGTGAAGCCGGCGGGCTTGCCATCCACGCGCACCGTGGCGCCGTCGCGGTTGGCGGTGACGACGAGCCGCCCGGTGGGCCGGTCCTGGGGACGCAGCGCCACGGCGACAGGCACGTTGCCGTCGGCGGGGACATCCACCACGTACTGGCTGGGCGCGTAGCCGGGGGCGCGCACGTGCAGCACGCGCTGGCCGGGAGGCAGCCGCACGCGGCCGGGCACGCGGGCCAGGATGTTGCCGTTGGGGGCGTCGCGAATCTCGGCGCCCTCCGGCGTGCCCGTCACCTCCACGCCGCCGGTGATGAGCGTGAGGTCGAAGGTCTGGTCCGTCTCACGGCCGCGCACCAGGGTGAGCGTGGCCTCCGCGGCGCGGTAGCCTTCCTTCTTCACCATGATCTTGTGACGGCCGGGCGTCAGCGCGAGCGTCTGCGGAGAGCGGCCCCGGCTGCCCAGGTCCATGCGGTCCACGTAGACGTCGGCGCCCTTGGGGTTGGAGGTGACGCGCACCAGCGCGACCTTGGGACGGAGCCGGTCCACGGAGCGGGAGACCTCGGCGGCGTCCTCCTTGGGCAGGTCCTCGGCGAGCAGGTCGTTGTAGTAGCGGTACGCCTCGTTGAACTTGCCCAGCGCCTCGAAGCAGCGGGCGATGTTGAAGAGGACGTTCCGGTTTGGCACCAGGCGGTAGCTGGTGAAGTAGGAGCGCAACGCCTCGGCGTACTGCCCCTTGGAATAGGCATCGTTGCCGAGCTCGAACGCGATGTCCGCTTCATCCGCGTTGTTGTCCGCGAGCACGGGCGCGGACAGGAGGAACATCGAAAGGACGAACGCGAAAGAACGGGAGGAACGCATGGGACGCCAAGCATTCTTCCCTCTCTGGGGTGAGAGGTCCATGGGGGCTTATGGGTTGGTAACTGGGTGTCGGACCTGACGGGTAGTGTCGAGCCTGGACATGCAACGAGGAGTGGGGTTCCACTCCGGGGAGGCGGGGGCCATGATTCAGGAGCTGTCGGCCATCACGGTGAGAGAGGAACGGGACACGGGAATGGGCCACGAGACGAAGCGCCCGGCGACCTACGAGGACCTGGTGGCGCTGCCGGAACACCAGGTGGGACAGATTATCGACGGGGAGCTCATCGCTCAGCCCAGACCGGCGAGCCGACATGCGCGGGCCAGCTCGGCGCTGCTCAGTGGGCTGTTCAATCCCTTCGATTTGGGACAGGGCGGTCCCGGAGGCTGGTGGCTCCTGCATGAGCCGGAGCTGCGTTTCGGCGCGGACGTGCTGGTACCGGACCTGGCGGGCTGGCGCCGCGACCGGATGCCGGAAGTCCCGGATACACCCTACTTCACGCTGTCACCGGACTGGGTCTGCGAGGTGCTGTCACCTTCCACGGCGGCCGTGGACCGCTCGAGCAAGAAGCGCATCTACGCGCGGGAGGGCGTCGGGCACGTCTGGCTCGTGGACCCTCAGGCGCGGACACTGGAGGTGTTCCGGCTGAGCGGAGGGCGGTGGCTCGAACTGGGCACGTGGTCGGATGACGAGCGCGTCCGCGCCGAGCCCTTTGAAGCGGTGGAGCTGGAGCTCGGCGTGTTGTGGCTGCCGGAGGCGAAGGCGAAGTGACGCCGCCTCCGCCTCAGTGCACCACGCCCCGCGCGGACATGGCCGCCTGAGGCGAGGCGGAAGGCTCGCGCATCAGCTTGTCGCCCGCGGCCTGGAGGACCTGGGTGGTGGCACCCTCGGGGTCGCGGAAGAAGGAGGGCGTCCACATCCGCACGAGCTGCCAGCCCTGGCCCTCCAGCACGCCCGTGCGGAAGAGGTCCCACTCCACGCGGTCCGCGGCCTTGGGGTAGCGCGTGCCGTCACACAGCACGCCGACGGTGACATCGCCCGGGCGGGTGGGGTGCCGGAGCGCGACGTCCACGCAGAAGCCGTCATTGCCCCAGTGGACCTCCGAGGACACGCGGTGCTGCGTGGCCAGATGTCCTGCCAGGGCCTGCGCGAAGGCTGATCCCGCGTCCGTGGGTCTCACGAACACCTCCGCTGTCTCGGCGGGCCGCGACGCCTCGGACACGGTGTCCTCGGGCTCGCGCTGGGCGTCCTGGGCGTAGGCCGATTCCAAGGCCTCCGCGAAGCGCAGGTACGCGAAGAGGAGCCAGCCGCCGTTGGGCTGCCGGCCCGCTTCGATGGGGGGCGCGGACTGGTAGGACTCGCGCGGAATCGAGGTGACGAGGTGAATCTGCTCCCGCGCTCGCGTCACCAGCACGTTGAGCCGCCGGCCTCCGCCCGCGCTGCCCAGCGGACCGAAGCGCCGGTAGAAGCGGCCGTGCCGGTCCGGGCCGTAGGTGGTGCTGATGATGAGGTGGTCCCGCTCGTCGCCCTGGACGTTCTCCAGATTCTTCACGAAGAGCCCCTCGAACGAGCCCGAGCCCCTGCGCACGCGCGCTTCGGCGAGCCTCGACGCGAAGGACGCGTCGCTGGCGGCCATCTCATCGAGGACGTCGTTGATGGCGTCGCGCTGGGTGAGGTTGAAGCACGCGATGCCAATGGACGGCGGCTGCGGCCGTGAGAGCAGCTCCTTCACCAGCGAGCCCACGGCGCGAGCCTCCACCAGGTTGGTGCGCTTCTCATAGGTGCCGCCCACGGGGAGCAGCCGCAATGGCGCGTGGGGCACGCTGTGGGACGGGTGCGCGGGAATGGCCTGGAGCCGCTTGTCGTAGAAATGGTCGTTGCTGAAGGCGATGAGGTCCGCGTTCTGGGAGCGGTAGTGCACGTCCAGGTAACACTGGTCGATGTCGAGGTTGAGCGCCGCCGACAGCAGGTCCTCCACCTCGGATTGCTGCTCCTCGAAGAGGCCCTGCTCGCTTTCGGCCTCCTGCTCCGCGTTCTGCACCACGGCGGATTCGAAGAAGCGCGTGGGTGGCAACTGCTTCGGGTCACCGGCGATGACCACACGGTGGGCGCGGGTGAGGACGGGCAGGGCCTCTTCCAGCCGGCACTGCGAGGACTCGTCGAAGATGACGACGTCGAAGATGGGGCGGCGGGGGAAGATTTGCGCCACGGTCTGCGGGCTGGCCATCCACACGGGGCGGACGTCGAAGAGCGGGTCGCCCCCTTCGATGCCTTGACCGGTGGCGATGACCTGACGCACGCGCAGGGCGCGCTCTCCTCGCAGCATCAGTCGTCGGCGGAGCTCCGCGCCCTGCCCGTTGAGCCGGCCGCCCGTGCCCGCGAGCAGCCGCTCGCGCTGGCGCTGCGTCCAGCGATGGACCAGGGCGTCGCGCACGAGGACCCGCTTCTTCTCCTCCAGCATGCGGTAGTGCGAATGGGTGGTGCGCACGCGCTCGGCGTCGATGTGCTGGAGCGCCGGAGCCTCCTTCAGGCGCGCGGAGGCTTCCGCCGCCAGCGTCGCCTTCAGCACCGCGCGCCAGCCGGCCTCGGCCTCCGCGCCCTGACGCGCCAGCCGCTCCACGGCGGACTCCAGCGCCGGAGGCATGCCCGTCAGCACCGCGCGCATGCGCAGCAGACCTTCCACGGTGGGGAGCCGTGACACCAGGGCGGTGGTGACGGATGCCAAACGCTCGCCCGAGCGCAGCCCACGCGAGCGCGAGTCGAGCCACGACGCGGAGAAGAGCCCCGCTTCGGTGAGCCGGGCCTCCAGCCGCGCGACGGCGTCGCCCCGGGCCGCGGACAGCCGCAGGCCCGCCAGCAGCGCCGCGCGAGCCTCCGCGTCCGCCGTCAGGGCCGCCCGCACCGCGTCCCGGCACGACGCGAGCAAGGGCGTGCGCTCCAACTCCTGCAGCAGCTCGAAGAGCGCCGCGTGGGTGCGAAGCGTCTGGGACAAGGAGTCGTCGGTGAGCGTCGCGGTGTCGCCCGGGACGAGCGTGGTGCGGTGGTACTCGGTGAGCAGCGCGCGGGCCTTCACGCCCGTGAAGAACCGCGTGACGCGCTCCGCGGCGAGGATGCTCAGCGTCAGACCGAACTGCTGGAGCACCCGGCGCGCCCCGGCCTTCCGCGCGAAGTAGAAGAACGCGTACCACTTGCGCGCGATGTCCAGGTACGAGCCCAGCGCGGCCATCGCGGTGGCCAGCACACTCAAGGCCTGGGGTTGCTCGCGGTGGACCAGCGCCAGCTCCGCGTCCAGCGGCCCTTCCGCGAGCACCTGCCGCTGTGCCGCCAGCCCGTCGAGCTGTGTCCGCGCGGCCTGGACCGCGTCCGGCGTCGCCGAGCCCCACCGCGCGAGGACGTCCGGACGGGCCGACTCCAGCAGTGGTGCCAGCTTCTCCGCGAAGGCGGCGCGCGCCGCGCCCTCCGCCCGAGGGTCCGCGCCGAAGACAGGCACGTCTGGTGACACGAGGGCATCCGCGTCCCGCGCCGCGCTGTCGATAGCACTCAGGCGCTCGCGGTAGGTGGCCAGCGGCGTCGCCAGGTACGTGGCGAGCTCCCCGCCCAGGGCTTCGCGCCACGGGTTCTCCGGATAGCCTTCCTTGCCGCCGCGCTCCAGCACCTCGCGCACCTCGCGCTCGTGCGGCGTCACGTCGCCCAGCCGTGCGTGGGCGAGGCTCGACACGGCGGGCGTGAGCGCGGCGGGGGCCTCCACGGAGAACCACTGGCCCACCAGCTCGTGGAAGGAGGGCGCGGTGCCTCCGTCGGGGCGCTCGGAGAGGGCCCGGTCGGCGGCCGTCAGTTCGTCATGGAGTGACTGGAGCTCCGTGTCGATGCGCGCCAGTTCCTTGGCCACGGCCGCGTCGGTCCGTGTCTCCGGCAGCGTGTCGAGCTGCTCGCGGATGCCCATGTAGAGGTCGCGCTGGTCACGCTGGGCGTCGTGGACGACGGCGCACAGGTGTCCCAGGCCGAGATGGTCCAGGCGGTGCTTCACCACGTCCAGCGCGGTGCGCTTGTCGCAGACGAGCAACACGCGCTCCCCGCGCGCCAGGTGGTCGCCAATGGCATTGGCGATGGTCTGCGACTTGCCCGTGCCCGGAGGCCCATGGATGACGAGCCCCCGGCTGCTGCGTGCCAGCCGCACCGCGCGCGCCTGGCACGGGTCCGCGAGTGTGACGAGCCGCTCCTCGCCCGTGCGCTTGAGCCCCTCCAGGTTGGGCTCGCCACCGCCGTGTCCTGGGGGCAGGCCGAGAGAGACATCCACGCGGAGGAAGCTCTCCAGCGGGCCGGAGATGGGCTCTCCGTCCAGGAGCGCGCGCATGTCGTCCACGAGGCTCTGGTTGGACAGGGGGTACAGCCCCAGCACGGCGCTGGGGAGGATGGCGGCCTGGGGCTGGGCGTCGTCGCCTCGCGGAATGGGGGCCAGGAGGGTTTCCGGCGTGAAGGGGGCGGGCGCGGGCAGCTCCATGGCCTTGCACACGGCGGCCACCAGTTCGTTCAGCTCGCGCCACGGGTCCTCGCCCGCTTCATCCGCGAAGAGGTCGCCCAGCCGCTGGCCCGTCTGCTGCTCCAGCCAGGCGAGCAGCGCGGTGTTGGGGGCCACGCGGTCCACGCCGGCCTCGGCGCCTTCCAGCTCCACCGACGGCACGCGGCCCTTCTTGAGCGTGAGTCGCACGGGGATGAAGGCGATGGGGGCGAGGATTCGCCGGGTGCCGAAGCCGCGCTTGTCCTTGGCGCCCGGTGGCAGGTGGAGCAGGGGAAAGCCCACGTGAAGGACGTGCGCGCCGGTGTCCTGCTCGAAGGTACGGGCGTCCTCGACGATGGTGGCCAGCTTGCGGAGCAGGTCCTGCTGTTCCTCTTCCGCGCGGGAAGGCGCGGGGGCCTCATCCGGTGGAGGCGCGTTGTCGGGACGCGCGTGGCGGGAAGGCCCTTGGGGGGTGTCCAGTGGAAGCGCGGCGTCGGAATCCACGTCGTGGGAAGGGGCGTGGTTTTCGTCCAGTGCGTGCGCGGCCTTGGGCGCCGCGTCCGGCAGGTCGTCGGCATCCGTCCCCGTGGCAGCGTCGTCCTGGGTGCGAGCGGCGCGGGCCTGGGCGGAGCCCTTGCGTGGGCGAGCCTCGGGGGGCGGAGGCGGCGGCTTCACCACGAGCCGGGCCTGGGCCTTCTCCCCGAGCAGGGCGGCCAGCAAGGTGTGGGGCGCGGTGCCATCCAATCGGCTCAGCGTGGCGAGGTCCACGCGCTGGCGGCTGTTGTGCGGCCGGCTGTTGAGGCTGGGGCCGGATGCGAGCGCGGCGTAGAGCCGCTCAAGCATCTTCTCAAGGACGCGGTTGCGGGGCTCGGGCGACAAGGCGGCACCTCTCGACGGGAGGGGAGGCCGCTGTCTCTATCACGCGAGGGTGGTCCTGGGCCCGGGCTTCAGCCCGCCAGCGCGGCGGCGAGCGCCTGCGCCGCGGCCTCCAGTTCCTGCGCGGGGAGGTGGTCGGAGGCGGGGGCGTCGAAGGCGGCCCGGCCCCAGAGCCGCTGCGGCGTCTGCGAATAGCGGGGGACGAGGTGCAGGTGGAAGTGGCGCAGCACATCGCCAATGGCGAAGGCGTAGGCGTGTTCGGCGCCCAGCACCTCGCGCTGGGCGCGCATGACCCGGGCGGCGAAGGGGCCGAGCTCGCTCGCCGCGTCCGGCTCCAGGTCATACCAGGCGCGCACGTGCCGGGCGCTGGAGATGACGACCCAGCCGGGCACGGGGCTGGGGCCCGCCACGCCATGCAGCACCAGTCCCGGCGCGCGCGCGATGACGCCTCCCACGGGTCGTGTTTCACCGCGCACGATGGCGCAGCCGAGACATGGGTCATTCACATCCAAGACATCCGGTATGGGCTCACGCTAGCAGTCCGGGGAAAGCCCGGGTGGGTCACGCCATCGGGTCAACGGTGACTCATGTCCATGAGGGCATACGGGGTTCTCCGAGTGATCCGTGACACACCCGGTTACGGGCGTCTCGGCCGATGAGAACCCGCTCTGAATCAGGGGGGCTTCTTGACGGAACGGGCAAGTGTCGGAGAGTGTCCGGCTGACGCCTCATGAAGTGTTGAGGCGGCGATACTTGGGGACTTTTCTTTCAAGGCGGGGATGATGAAGAAGCATCTGGTAATGGCCGTGGTTCCGTTCCTGGCGTTCGGTTGTGGAGACGACCTGGTTGACGCGGACGGAGACGGAATCGCGGACGGCGTGCGCGAACCGGACACTGTGACGGTGGTGACGCCAGCCAATCCCAAGGGCACGGTGTCCGGCCAGGTGCTGAGCACGGACCTGCGGCCGCTGACCGAGGTCACGGTGGAGATGACCATCGGCAGCTCGGCGGAGCCGGTATCGGCCATCTCGGATGCGAAGGGCAACTTCACCTACAAGAACGTCCCGGCCGGCTCGCACGTGCTGCTGACGTTCTCCAAGGCGGGCTATGCCACCCTGCGCGCGACGGCGCAGGTTCCGTCGTCCGCGGGCAACGTCCCCATCAACAACGGCAACGCGAGCTTCGGCCCCATCACCCTGGCGCGGCTGGACGGCACGCTGAACTTCCTGGTGGTGACGCCGCAGGGCCGTCCCGCGGCGGGTGCTCGGGCGACGCTGGAGGCCACGCCGGCGGGTGCCATCTCCAACGGCGATGAGTCCTCGTCGATGGTGAGCTCCGTGGTGGTGGAGGCGACCGCGAACGAGCAGGGCCTGCTCACCTTCACGGGCATCCCGAGCGCGTCTGAGCTGGCGCGCCTGCGCAACGGCAATGGCGAGTACAGGCTGTGGGTGTCGCCCATCGACGCCAACGCTGACGGCGTCCCGGAGACCGGCGGCTACGTCAGCACGTACTCTGGGGCCGAGGTGGTGGCCAACAGCACCACGCGGCTCATCAGCCTGCCGTACTCGCGGCCGCAGAACGTTCCGCTGAGCATCGAGAGCAGCAACGTGGCCAGCCTCCGGGGCGGCGGCGCTGACTTCCATCCTCTGCGCAACCTGGTCCGTGTGGGTGAGCCCATCCATCTGTTCTTCAACCAGCCCATCCAGCAGGGGTCGCTGTCCGTTCTGATGACGGGCGAGAATGCAGCGGAACTTCTGCCCGTGACGACCAACGTGGCGAATGGTGGCTACAGCGCGACCATCAACCCGGGTGGCGCCATTGCGGATGGCAAGGAGTACAACATCGACGTGCGTGCCGTGTCCGCAGAGGGCGGCAGCATGTACTCGCGGATCGGGTACTTCTTCACGGGTGACGCGTCGGCCGTGCGCCAGATGTCCATCGTGGAGTCCAAGTATGAAGAGGTGTCGGCGGTGGGCACCCCTGGTGCGGACCAGTTGAACTCCGGCGAGCGAGTCTTCCTGTCCTTCAATCACCCCATTACACGCCCGTCGAACGTGAGTGGTCACGTTTATGCTCATGTGAACTGGGATATTGGGGGGACTACGCCTGGGGTTATTGGAGACTACGCGGGAGAGGTGGGTCATCCGACGGGATTCCCGCTTATCGAGGAGGAGCCAATTATTCCTCCTCGGACGGGCACCCGGCAGGAACTCCCCGCTTTCTCGATCATCAAGTCGGGTTACACCACGCGATGGGTGTTCACGTATTTCGGGACGAACCTGATTCCGAGCACCAGCTTTGCTAACTTCGAAATTGTCGTGAAGTTCTCCGCCCTGCCGTCGCGCTCCATCAATGGGACCTACGAGAACTACATGGGGCAGCCTCTTGTCTTGGACTTGGCGAAGACCGGGCTGGTTCAGCTGCCCGCACTTGCTGCGTCTCCGTGACGCGCCTGCGTCGCTGACACGGCAATAAGTTGTTTCAAGGGCCCTCCATGGTTGTCCATGGAGGGCTCTGCATTTCAGGCGATAAGGTCACGCAGTCCATGTGGCGTCCATCAGCTTGGACCCACGGTCCGCGACGCTGTATGCCTTGGAATACGTTCCGGTTGGTTTCGCGAGGTAAATGGCTGGATTCCCAGGCATTGCTCTCGGAAAGAACCGGCATTGCCTGGCACGATCGCTGCAGTCGTGAGCCGAGCCTATGGACTCGATCAGAGTTTTTGCAGTGTGTTTCAGTTCATTGTTCTGGGCTTGCATCAACGTGCCCGGAATCGAAGTTGTGCCTGAAACGCCGGACGCGGGACCTTCGAATCCCGTCGTGACGCTGTCGCTGTCGCGTGCGATCACGAATGGTGATGTCGATGTACGCGTTTCGGTCGCTGAGTTGGTGCCAGAGTCGGTCGAGCTGTTGGTCGATGGCGTCCCGGCAGCGACGTTGCCCCGGCCTTCCTACGAACTGCGTTGGAGCACCCGTGAACTGGATGAGGGCCAGCACGTCTTCACAGCAAGGGTATTACAGGGGGACCGCGTATTCGTGAGTGAGGCGAACGCACTCATTGTCGACAGGACGGCACCGCGGTTGGTGACGCAGAATCCGCGGTCCGGAGACCAGGAAGTCTCCGTGCATGCCCCCATTCAGGCCGTATTCTCCGAGGCCGTTGAGCCGACTACGGTGACTGCTGAGTCCGTCAGGCTCTTGGTCAATCAAATGGATGTCGCCGCGGAGGTACGCCTGTCAGCCGAGGGCACGACGGTGACGCTGGCGCCTGCTGCGCAACTCCCCGTGGATTCAGAAGTATCCGTGATCATCGCGCCTTCGGTGACAGACATTGCGGGGAATGAACTGGATATAACGGCACTTGGCTGGGAGTGGAGCATCCCCAGGTACTTGCCCTACGGCAGGGCAATCTCTTCCGATGCTGCCGACGGAGCGGCTGTCTCGACGTTTTCGCTTGTGCAGGATGACAGAGGAAGGCCTGTCGTCGCCTTTGTCGATGGGCGCACGCCTTCGGACCATGGTGTCTACGTCATGCGGTGGTCAGGGTCGGCGTGGGAGCCGTTGGGGGGCGTACTTGGGGCCATTGCTGAGGAATCGGTCTTCAAAGAGTGCTCCTTGTTGATCGCGCCAGGGAATGAGATTTTTGTGGCTTGGAGTAGGGAGACGGTGGATGGGGCTTCCAGTATTCATATCCAGCGTTGGAATGGAAGCAGTTGGTCTCTCCTGGGGTCCCCCGTCACGACAGTCAATCCGGACGCTAGGTTTGTCTCGTTCGGCTTTGCCGTGAATTCTCAGGGAGAGCGATATCTGACTGTCCTGGCGCAGGTTGCTGGGGCGTCGATGGTTGTGTACGGTTTTCGTTGGGGGGCGGAGCGGTGGGAGGAGTTGGGGCATTCGTTTTCTTTGAATGGGAGTCTGGTTTATTCTGACTTTGGGGCGATGTTCGACTCGCTGGGGCGTTTGGTTGTTTTCTGGGTCACTCGGTCAGGTGAGCGGGGGGCCACATACGCTCATGTCAAAAGATGGACGGGGACACATTGGGAGGGAATGTACCCTTTGAATGATATTGGGGTAGGGGAACCGCCTGTTGTACCTGTGTTGGATGGAGCGGATCGCCTTCTCCTCGCCAGTTCAGCTCAGAGCGTCGGTGAGGGGAGACGGCCTTCTGTCGTCCGTTATGACCCGTTCTTGGGGACCGAGCTCCTCGGTTTTTACCAAGAGGGCCTGTATCCCGGTGAAACAGACGCGACGGTGGAGGTCCTCGACTTCGACCCCGAGGGCTGGTTGGTCGCGCTGCTCTCCGAACCTGAAATCGCGGGTGGTCCCGTGAACCACTATGTCCGCCGGTGGGACGAGAGTTCCTGGTTGCCTATGGGCGCGCCGCTGCTTCCCCGCCCAGGCGCTACGCCCGTGGGACCCGCCAAGTTCTTCATGACGGGCCCCGAGCAATGGGTGCTGGCCCGCATCGAGGAGTCCGAAGGCACTCCCAGCCGACGCCACCTCTACGTCTACCGTCCCAACAACTGATACACAGTCAACGTTTCTCCGTCCGCCCTACCTGTTCTCCAATGAACACGCACTGGCACTCCGGTCCGCATTCGTTGAAGAGCCGGGTGGGGTGGGCACGTCGGGAGGGGCGTGTATAGATTGTTCAACGCCCGTTCCAACCCGAGAGGCGTCTGTCCCATGAAGAGCACGGCGATGACAGTCCCGGCAGAAGACATGCCAACCGCCAAGGAGCCCGCGGCGGGCGGGAACAAGAAGCGCGTGCTCGTGGTGGACGACTTCGACGATGCCCGGGAGATGTACGCGGAGTACCTGGAGTTCGTCGGCTTCGAGGTGGACACCGCCCGCAACGGCGTGGAAGCGGTGGAGAAGGCCAGCGAGGGCGAGCCCGACATCATCCTGATGGACCTGTCCCTCCCGGTCATGGACGGCTGGGAGGCGACGCGGCGCATCAAGCAGGACTCCCGCACCCGGGACATCCCCGTCATGGCGCTCACCGGCCATGTGCTCGCGGGGAACGCGGAGCATGCCAGGGACGCCGGCGCGGACGAGTTCGTCGCCAAGCCCTGCCTGCCGCAGGATTTGGAGAACAAGATCCGAAACATGCTCAAGCCGAGCAAGGGGAAGGTCCGGGGCGGCTGAGGCCCAAGGACAACACCACTGCTCGGCAACGGACACTCCAGCGGCCCCGGCGTCCTGGAGTCTCCTCCCGTTCGGCCCGTTCAGTTGACCCCTGCCGGACGGATGCATAGGCACCGGGTGTGGGCTCTCCGGCCGCCTCGCCGCCTCCTGATGCGTGGACTCCTCCCCAGGAGTTCGACGAGTACCGCCTTGTGCGGGCCATCGGGCGTGGGCGCACGGGGCGGGTGTTCCTGGCCCATGACACGTTGCTCGAGCGCCCCGTCGCCGTGAAGTTCATCCCCGCCCTGGGGCCCAACGCCCTGGCGCGGTTCCTCGTGGAGGCCCGGGCGGCCGCGCGCATCCAGCACCCCAATGTCGTCACCCTCTACCGGGTGGGACAATTGGAGGAGCAGCCCTACCTCGTCTCCGAGTTCATCCGGGGGATGAGTCTGGACCGGCTGCCCAAACCCCAGCCCTGGGAGCGCGTGCTGTCCATGGGGCGGGATTTGGCACGGGGCCTGAGCGCCGCTCACCGGCGCGGGGTGTTGCACCGGGACATCAAGCCCGGCAACGCCGTGCTCACGGAGGCTGGCGAGGTGAAGCTGCTCGACTTCGGCCTCGCGAAGCTCCTGGACCGGGCCGCGGGGGCGGGGGATGGCGCGCCGGCCGCTTCCGGGACTCCGCCGCCGGAGCTGCCTCCGGACCTGGACCCGGAGGCCAGCCCGAACCTGGGCGCGCGCTCGCTGGACGGAATCTTCCTTCCATCGCTGCCGCGCGGCTCGCTGGTGGGGACGCCGTATTACATGTCCCCGGAGGCCTGGGCGGGCGAGGCGCTGACGGCGCGCAGTGACGTGTACTCACTGGGCGTCGTCCTGTACGAGTTGTGTGCGGGCAAAGGCCCCTTCCGGGATGTGCCCTGGCGCGAACTTCCGGCTCAGGTGCGCCACCGGGATGCCAGCCCCCTGGCCCAGGTGGCGTCCGGCGTGGATGCCGGGCTCGCCGCCGTCATCGACAAGTGTCTGCGTCGCGAGCCGTCCGAGCGTTACGCCACCGCCTCACAGCTGCTCGATGCCTTGGACGCACTGACGCGTGACGACACCATCCAGGTGGTGCCGGAGGGCAATCCCTACCGCGGCCTCCAGGCCTTCGAGGAGGAGCACCGCGCCGTCTTCTTCGGCCGCCGCCGCGAGCAGCGCGCGGTGCTGGAGCGGATGCGCTCGGAGCCCTTCCTGCTCATCACCGGTGACTCGGGCGTGGGGAAGTCCTCCCTGTGCCTCGCCGGGCTGCTCCCCGCTGTCACCGAAGGGGGCCTGGAGGACGGCCGTCGCTGGCGCAGCGTGCGGCTGGTGCCGGGCCGCAGGCCCCTGGCGGCCCTGGTCGCGGCGCTCGCGCCCGTGCTGGAGACGGCAGAGGAGACTCTGGCCGAAGCCCTGCGCGCCGAGCCCACGTCCCTGGTGCGCCGGCTCCGCGTGAAGTTGGGGGCCCAGGAGGGGCTGCTCGTCTACGTGGATCAGCTCGAGGAGCTGGTGACGCTAGCGCCGCCAGCCGAGGCGGAGCTGGCGGGACAGGCCCTGGGGGCGCTCGCGGAGGGCGCCAGTGGCGTGCGCCTGCTCGCCACAGGGCGAAGTGACTTCCTCACCCGGCTGTCCGCCGTGCCCGGGCTGGGCGCGGAGGTGCCGCGCGCGCTGTACCTGCTGCGCGCCTTGTCGCCCGAGGAGACGCGGGAAGCCGTGACGGGCCCCGCTCGCGTGAAGGGCGTGCGCTTCGAATCCGACGCGCTGGTGGATGCGCTCGTCACCTCCACCCTGTCCGCGGCGGAGGGCGGCCTCCCGGTGCTCCAGTTCGCGCTGGCCGAGATGTGGGAGGCGCGCGACGCGGCGGCGGGTGTCATGACGCAGGCGGTGCTCGACTCGCTGGGCGGCGTGGAGGGCGCGCTCGCGCGGCACGCGGATGCGGCGGTGGCCCGGCTGCTACCGGACCAGCGGGTGGCGGCCCGGGGCGTGCTCCTGCGGCTCGTCACCGCGGACGGAACCCGCGCGCGGAAGACGGACCGCGAGCTGGTGGGGGACGACGCCCGCTACCGCGCCGCCCTGGAGGCGCTGGTTCACGCGCGGCTGCTCGTGGCGCGCGAGGCCCAGGAGGGCACGTCCTACGAGCTCGCCCACGAGGCGCTGCTCTCCGGCTGGGGCACGCTGGCGCGCTGGCTGGCCGAGGCCTCCGAGCGCCGCGAGGTCCAATCCCGGCTGGAGGCCGCCGCCGCGCACTGGGAGAAGCTGGGCTTCCCGAGCGAATCCCTCTGGGGCCCGCGTCAGCTCGAGGAGACGCGGGTGCTCGACACGGGAGAGCTCACCCGTCGCGAGCGCGACTTCCTGAAGGACTCGCGCCGCACCATGGTGCGCAGCCGGCGGACGCGGCATGCGCTGGTGGTGGGCTTCGTCGTGTCCCTGGGGCTCGTCTACGGCGGGCTCAAGCTGAGGGAGCGTTGGAGCCTGGACCGGCAGGTGCGCGAGGAGCTGGGCCAGGCGGCCCAGGCCTTGAGCGCCGTGCGTCAGGACTGGGGCGCGCTGCGCGCCGAGCGTGACGAGGCCTTCCGCCTCTACGGCACCGGCCGCCGCGCCGACGCGGACCGGCACTGGAACCGGGCGGGTGCGCAAGCGGGACAACTGCGCGGCCGCTTCGACGAAGTGGCCGGACGGCTGGAGCGCGCGCTGGCGTTGGCGCCCGGCCGCGCAGACGTGCGCGAGGCCCTGGCGGACTTCCTCTACGAGCGCGCCCTGTGGGCCGAGCAGGACGAAGACGCCGCGGCGCTGCCCGCGTTGCTCCAGCGTCTGCGGCTCTATGACACGGCGGGCACGCGCTGGCGGCGCTGGAACGCCGCGGCCAGCCTCACACTGGAGACACCTGTCCCAGGGGCGGAGGTGGAGCTGCGTCCACTGACGCGCGATGCGCAGGGCAGGTTTCAGCTGGGAGAGCCCCTGCAAGCGGACCCGGGGCGCTGGCTGGACGCAGCGGTGGCGCCGGGCACGTACCAGATTTCCGCGCGCTCGCTCGGCTACGAGCCGGTGGTGCAGTGGGTGCTGCTGCGGCGAGGCGAGTCGCGGCGGCTCGGCGTGCCGCTGCCGCGCATGGGCAGCGTGCCGGAGGGCTTCGTCTTCGTGCCGCCGGGCGAGGTGAAGTTCGGCAGCGCGGCCGAGGCCAGCGTGCGCGAGTTCTTCAACGCCGTGCCCCTGCACCCCGTGGACGTCCCCGCCTTCCTGATGGCCCGGCACGAGGTGACGTATGCCGAGTGGCTGGCCTACGTGGAGGCGCTGCCGCCCGCGCAACGTGCACAGCGGCTGCCTCGCGTGGGAACGGGCGGCTACGCGGGCCTGCTCACGCTGGGGCAGGTGGAAGGCGTCTGGCGGTTGCGCTTCCAGCCCGGGAACGAGCCCTACATGGCGCGAGCCGGAGAGCCGCTGCGCTACGCCCACCGCACGTCGCGCGCGGAGCAGGACTGGCTGCGCTTCCCCGTCAGCGGCATCACCTTCGCGGACGCGGAGGCCTATGCCGCGTGGCTGTCGGAGAGCGGCCGCGTCCCCGGCGCTCGGCTCTGCTCGGAGCTGGAGTGGGAGCGCGCTGCGCGCGGCGTGGACGGGCGTGAGTACCCGCATGGCGACACCCTGGCCCCGGACGACGCCAACATCGACACCACCTACGGCAAGCAGCCCGGAGGCTTCGGCCCCGACGAGGTGGGCAGCCACCCCGCATCGCGCAGTCCCTTCGGCGTGGACGACATGTCCGGCAACGTGTGGGAGTGGACCCGCTCCTGGCTGGAGCCGGGCAAGGCCGTGGCGCGTGGGGGCAGTTTCGCCTTCGCGGCGACCTCGGCGCGCGC
This sequence comes from Myxococcus sp. AB036A, assembly GCF_006547355.1. Lineage (NCBI taxonomy): Bacteria > Pseudomonadati > Myxococcota > Myxococcia > Myxococcales > Myxococcaceae > Myxococcus > Myxococcus sp. AB036A. The sequence continues at coordinate 29,872 of NZ_VHLC01000070.1, forward strand.
CTCCAACCGCGAGTTGCCGGAGCCGTTCCTGCGCGACGTGACGGTGGGCATGCGGGTGTGCGCGGACGTGGCATCCACCGCGCGCCCCTAAGCCCGCCTGTTTGCCCTACATCCGCTCCGCGCGCTACCGGACGGAGGAACCCTGTGTCCGCCCTGGCGTCTGGGGCGGGTGATGCACAGTGGACGAAGCAAGTGCCTGCGGGTGCTCAGGCGAGTTGCTGGGCGGACGGCCGCTGCGGACATTGATTCCGTGGTCGGGCCGGGAAGGTGGTGGGTGATGGGTGCTTGGAAGCAGACGGTGGCGGCGCTGGTCAGCGCGGTGAGCATGGTGGGCTGTGCGGGGAACGTGATGGAGGCGGAGCCGGTGGCGCTGCGCTCGGGCGTGGCGGAGCTGGTGGCGCCGAACGGACGGAACCTGAATGGCCGCAACCTGAATGGCCGCAACCTGAATACCCCCGAGCTGGGACAGTTGCTCGTGTCCGTGGACCTGGCGGGCGCCCGCATCGCGGAGGAGGTTCTCGGCGAGGTGCGGCTGGAGGGCAGCGTCTTCCACGGCGTCGCCTCCAGCGGCCCGGTGTCCGGCCAGTCCTTCCTGGGCGCGCGCTTCATCGGCAACCTGAGCAGCGGTGACACCGTGGAGCTGCGCGTTGACGGCATCGAGCCTGGAGCGGGCGCGGACGCGGACGTCTGGGCGTACCTCGTCTCCTACTACGACGCGGCGGATGCCCTCTGGAAGCCCGCGTGCGCGGCGGCGGACGGCTCCGGGCTGAGCGCCATTCCCGTCGCGGGCCGGTGGGACTACCGCCAGGGCGTGGCGGGCGGCGGCGCGAAGGTGGATGACGCCGCGCGCTTCACCTTCGCCTGTGAGGGTGCGGCCATCGCCAAGTGCGTGCGCTTCGGCTACCGGCCCTGGGGCACCTCGGCGGACGGCTTGAGTCTGGCGGACCACCACCAGGCGTGCACGCGCATGGTGCGCGCGGACTTCTGCGGCGACGGCACGTCGCACACCACGGATGGCCAGTGGGTGAACCTTCATGACGGCGTGAACGTGCAGACGGATACGGAGGCGTGGCTGCACGAGGCCGAGTGGGATGCCGACGGTGCGCGCTGCTTTACGCAGACGACGCGCGCGGCACAGGCCGTGAGCTGCCCGGGGCAGACGCAGCTCACCCAATGCGGCCAGTCGGCCCACTTCCAGGCCGGCACGCTCATCATGAGCGAGGTCCCTCCCGCGCAGTAGGCGCCGTCCGCCTGGCGTGCCTGAGAAGGCTCGCCAGCCCGTCAGCCCGGCCTGCTTGCTGGCGGTGGACCTTGTTGTCCTCGGCTACCGGGGGCAGGGGGGCGACACCATGGTTAGCCGGCTCGCCGTGGGGGGCGGGGATGGGAGACGCGCTGTGAGACGGGCTCGAATACGACAGGTCTTCGGCGGAACCTCGGCGGGGATTCTGATGGGGCTCTGCGCCCTGTCCGGCTGCCGCAAGGGTGAGGACGCAGCGCCCGCGCCTCGACAAGAGGAGCTGGAGGTGACGCTGGGCCAGGAGAACGTGGCCCGCGCCGAGGTGCGGCAGTTGCGCTTCGGCCCTGGCATCTCCGGCAACCTGCAGGCGCGCACGGCGGCGGCGGTGCGCGCGGAAGTGGGCGGCACCATCCTCGACATCAAGGCCCAGCAGGGCCAGGTGGTGAAGAAGGGCGAGGAGCTGGCGCGCATCGAGGACGTCACGCTGAAGGACCAGCTCATCGCGGCGTCGGCGGCGGTCCGCACGGCCCGCAGCGCGCTCCAGGTGGCCGAGGCCGAGCAGGAGCGCGCCACGAGGCTTTCCAAGGCGGGCGTCATCACCCAGCGCGACTTCGAACGGGCGGAACTCTCCGTTGAGCAGGCGAAGGGGCAGCTCGCGGAGGCGCGCTCCCGGCATGCCCTGGCGCAGGAGCAGCTCAACCGCGCGCGCGTCGTGGCGCCCTTCGCGGGCGTGGTGAGCGAGCGGCAGGCCAGCGCGGGTGACGTCGTCCAGCCCAGCGCGCCGCTCTTCACGGTGGTGGACCCGCGCACGTTGCGCCTGGAGGCCTCCGTGCCCGCCGCGCAGCTCGAACAGGTGCAGGTGGACACGCCGGTGGAGTTCCACGTGACGGGCTACGGGGACCGCGCCTTCCGCGGCACGGTGGAGCGCATCAACCCGGTGGTGGACCCGGCCACCGGCCAGGTCCGCATCTACGTGGCCATTCCCAACACGGACCTCCAGTTGCTGGCCGGCCTCTTCGCGGAGGGGCGCGTGGCCTCGAAGGGTACGCAGGCGGTCGCGATTCCCATCGACGCCATCGACGACACGGGGACCGAGCCCGCAGTGCTGCGCATCCAGGAAGGGCGCGTGCGGCGGGTGAACGTCACATTGGGCCTGCGCGACGAGGTGGCGCGGCAGGTCGAGGTCCGCTCCGGCCTGGAGGAGGGCGACGTGGTGTTGCTGGGCGCCGCGCGGAGCGAGGTGGCGGAGGGCGGGCGCGTGAAGGTGTCGCCCCCGCGGCCGGACTCGAAGCCCGTGGAGGAGGCGGGGCCCGGCGTTGGCGGCTCGGAGGCACCGCCGCCTCCGTCGTCGGGAGCAATGCAGCCCTCGCCGCGGCCCGCGTCCACGCAACCACCGGCGGAGGACGCTGCGCCGTCCCACTAATGCTCCAAGCCTGGAGTCACGTCCGTGTTCATCTCAGACTTCGCCATCAAGCGCCCCATCATCACCATCACTTCGATGCTGGCGCTGGTGGTCTTCGGTCTCGTGTCGCTGGGACTCCTGGAGACCGACGAGTTCCCCGACGTCCAGCCCCCGGTGGTGAGCGTCACCATCGTCTATCCAGGCGCTTCACCCGAGACGGTGGAGCGGGAAATCCTCGAGCCCATCGAGGACGCCATCTTCGCCATCAGCGGCGTGGACCCGAAGGAGACGACGTCCATCGCCACCGACGGCCTGGCGTCCTTCACGGTGTTCTTCGACTTCGAGAAGGACATCCAGGAAGCGACGCAAGACATCCGGGACGCCATCTCCAGCAAGCGCGCGGACCTGCCACAGGAGATGGAGGAGCCCATCCTCACGCGCTTCGACCCGGCGGACCAGCCCATCGTGTCGCTGACGCTCACCTCGGAAGGGCTGGACGTCGCGGCGCTGTCCCTGGTGGCGGACCCGACGGTGGTGGGCGAGCTTCGCTCGGTGCCCGGCGTCGCCCAGGCGGAAGTCGTCGGTGACGTGGCGCGGGAGATGACGGTGCAGCTCAAGCCGGAAGCGCTCCAGGCGGCGGGCTTGTCGGTGGCGGAGGTGGTGGCGGCGCTCCAGGCGCAGAACCTGGCGGCGCCGGTGGGCCGCATCAACGCGCCGCTGACGGAGGAGTCCATCCGCCTCAAGGGCCGGCTGGAGAAGGTGGAGGACTTCCGGACCATGGTGGTGGCCTCGCGCAACGGTCAGGCCATCCGCCTGGAGCAGGTGGCGGACGTCTTCGTCGGCGCCGAGGAGCCGCGCACGCTGGCGCTCTTCAACGGCGCCCAGGCGGTGGGCATCGACGTGCTCAAGGCCCGGGGCTACAGCACCACCGAGGTCGCGGACGCGGTGCGTGAGCGGGTGCAAGCGCTCCAGCAGCGGCTCCCCGCGGGCGTGAAGCTCGAAATCGTGCGCGACGCCGGCGTCCGCGTGGAGAACGCCGTGCACAACGTGCAGTCCGCGCTGGTGGAAGGCGCGCTGCTCACGGTGCTGGTCGTCTTCGTCTTCCTCAACTCGTGGCGCTCCACCGTCATCACCGGCCTGGCGCTGCCGGTGAGCGTGCTGGCGTCCTTCATCAGCGTGTGGGCCTTCGGCTTCACGCTCAACACCATGTCGCTCTTGGGCCTGACGCTGGCCATCGGCATCCTCATCGACGACGCCATCGTCGTGCGAGAGAACATCGTCCGCCACGTGGAGATGGGGAAGGACCACTACACGGCGTCGCGCGAGGGCACCTCGGAAATCGGTCTCGCGGTTTCGGCGACCACCTTCTCCATCGTCGCCGTCTTCGTGCCCGTGGCCTTCATGTACGGCGTGGCCGGCCAGTGGTTCAAGCCCTTCGCCCTCACCATCGCCTGCGCGGTGCTGGTGTCACTGTTCGTGTCCTTCTCGTTGGACCCGATGCTGAGCGCGTACTGGCCGGAGCCGCCCAGGAAGGAGAACCCGGGCTTCATCACCCGGACGCTGAACCGCTTCAACGCCTGGTTCGACCGGCAGGCGGAGCGCTACAAGCACGTCATCGCCTGGGCGCTGGACCACCGGCTGGTGATGGTGCTGGTGGCGGTGGGCTCGCTGGTGGGCGCGTTGGTGCTCCAGGGTACCGTGGGCGGCGCCGGCTTCGTGCCGGTGAGCGACCGCGCGGAGGTGGAGCTGCTGGTGGAGACGCCGCCGGGCTCCAGCTTGGAGTACACGCGGCGCAAGGTGGACGAGGTGACGCGCACCCTGCGCGCCCACCCGGAGGTGGACTACACCTACGCCACCATCGGCGTGCCCCTGGCGCTCAGCGCGCCCGGCGTGGACCAGGCCCTGGTGTACGTGCGGCTCAAGCCGAAGGCGGAGCGCGACATGAGCCAGGACGCATTGGGCGTCCAGTTCCGCGAGGAGATGAAGCGCATCGGCGGCGCCACCGTCTCCGTCTTCACCTCGGGCTTCGGTGGGGCCTTCAAGCAGCTCCAGTATGAGCTGCGCGGACCGGACCAGCGGGTGCTCACGCAGCTGGCGCAGCAGGTCCAGAAGGAAGTGGCGCAGGTGCCCGGCGCGGTGGACGTAGGCCTGTCCACGCGAGGGCAGAAGCCGGAGCTGGAGGTGGAGCTGAATCGCGGGCTCGCCGGACAGTTGGGCGTGACGGTGGGGCAGGTGGCCCAGGTGCTGCGGCCGGCCTTCGCGGGCCTGGACGTGGGCGACTGGGTGGACCCCATCGGGGAGACGCGAGACGTCATGGTGCGGCTGGCTCCGGGGGCGCGTGACAATCCCAATGACTTGTCGCAGTTGCCCATCTCCGTGGGCGCGGCGGCGGGCGGGCCGCCCCGGCTGGTGCCGCTGGGGCAGGTGGCGGACATCCGTCAAACGTTGGGCCCGGCGCAGGTCACGCACTTGAACCGTGAGCGCGTCATCAACGTCCAGGCGAACGTGCAGGGGCGCTCGTTGTCGGAGGTGGGCGCGGACATCCAGAAGCGGCTGGACGGCGTGAAGCTGCCGCCGGGCTACACGCTGACGACGGGCGGCGAGTCCGCGGACCAGGCCGAGGTGTTCATGCGCGTGTTCATCGCGCTCGGCATGGCGCTGATGCTGATGTACCTCATCCTGGTCATCCAGTTCGGCTCCTTCCTGGACCCGCTGGCCATCCTCATCTCGCTGCCGCTGTCGCTCATCGGCGTGGTGCTGGCGCTGCTCATCACCGGTGACACGCTCAACCTCATGAGCCTCATCGGCATCATGCTGCTGATGGGAATCGTCGCGAAGAACGCCATCCTCCTCATCGACTTCGCCAAGTGGTCGCACGAGAAGGGCATGCCCCTGCGCGAGGCGCTCATCGAAGCGGGCCGCATCCGTCTGCGCCCCATCATCATGACGACCTTCGCGCTGGTGGCGGGCATGGTGCCGGTGGCCATCGGCGCGGGCGAGGGCGGCGACTTCCGCGCGCCGCTGGGACGCGCGGTGATTGGCGGCACGCTGACGTCCACGCTGCTGACACTGCTGGTGATTCCCACGGTGTACGAAATCCTGGTGGACGGCCGGACATGGTCCACCCGCATGCTGCGCAAGCTCTTCCGGATGAAGCCTCCCGAACAGCGGCCTCACGTTCCGGGCGGAGGCGGCGGCCGTGGAGAGCCCCGGCCCGCTCCTCAGGCGCGGCACGATTGAGGGCTCGACAACGAACGGGCGGGTTCGGGACGACAGGACGGTTGGCGCATCGCACCAGGGGCCGTAGGGTCAGCCCCTTCCGCCATGTCTCGCGCCTTGCTGCCTGAAAACCACCACCGACTCGTCACCGAAGCCCTGGCCGCGCTCGACGTCCGCAACTGGGTGCTCAGCATCCACGACCCGAGTTTCCCCAGCCTTCCAGAAGAGGACACGGGCTGGGGCTCGCCGTACTCAGAAGGGGCGGCGCGCTTCCTCGCGTTCTCCCGGGAGCTGGGCTTCAACGGCATCCAGTTGGGGCCGCAGGGGCAGGTGACGGAGTTCAACGCCTCGCCGTATGACGGCACGCTCTTCTCGCGAAACCTCCTCAACGTGGCGCTCGCGCCGCTGGAGGCCCCCGAGCCCTGGGGCGCGCTGCTGCCACCGGGCCGCGTGGCGCAGCTCGCCGCCAGCCGCCCTTCGGCGCTGCCCCCCGGGGAGCGCTTCCGTCACGCCTTCCGCGCGCAGACCACCCTGCTGAACGAAGCGTGGCGCACCTTCCAACAGAAGCGTGCGGCGCCGGACGCCGCTCCGTCCATCCGGGCACTGGCCTCGCGCTTCGACACCTTCCGTCAGCAGCACCGGGCCTGGCTGGTGCGGGACGCCCTCTTCGACGTGCTGTGCGAGGAGAAGCGCGAGCCGGACTGGCGGCGCTGGGCGGACTCGCTGGACGGGCGGTTGTGGAACCCCCGTCCGGAGGAGGAGGCGGCGGCCGTCGCGCGCCTGACGCAGTTGGAGCTGCGCTACGCGGACACGCTGGAGCGCTACGCCTTCTGTCAGTTCCTGGTCCATGCGCAGCACCAAGGCCTGCGCGAGCGCGTGGGCGCATGGCGGTTGAAGCTGTACGGCGACCTCCAGATTGGCCTGTCGCCGCGCGACGCGTGGGCCTGGCAGGGCCTCTTCCTGCGCACCTACCTCATGGGCGCGCCGCCCAGCAGGACGAACCCGGACGGCCAGCCGTGGAACTATCCGGTGATGGACCCGGAGCAGTACTTCGAGCCGGACGACGCCGGAACGAACGCCGGGAGCCGCAACGGGCCCGTGCTGCGCTTCATGAACGCGCGCATGGACAAGATGCTCGGCGAATACGACGGGCTGCGGCTGGACCATCCGCACGGGCTGGTGTGCCCGTGGGTGTACCGCGCGGACCTGCCGGACGCGCTGTGGTCCGTGCAACATGGCGCGCGGCTCTTCTCGTCACCGGACCTGCCGGACCACCCGGAGCTGGCGCACTTCGCGCTCGTGCGCCCGGAGCAGGTGGACCGCGCCGTGCCGCGCTACGCGGACCGCTGGGTGAAGGAGCTCACGCCTGAACAGGTGCGCCGCTACAGCGTCCTCTTCGACACGGTGGTGGAGGCGTCCCGGCGCAACGGGCGGCAAGTGGGCGACTTGCTCGCGGAGGTGCTCAGCACGCTGCCGTACCCGCTGGAGCGCGTGCTGGCGCAGTACGGCCTGGGCCGCTTCCGCGTGACGCAGAAGGCGGACCTGCACAACCCGTCGGACGTGTACCGCAGTGAGAACGTGGGGCCGGAGGACTGGGTGATGGTGGGCAACCACGACACGAAGTCCCTGTGGCGCCTGGTGGCGGACTGGCAATGGAAGGGCACGCTGCGCGCGCAGGCGGAGTACCTGGCCGCGCGCTTGTGCCCCGAGCCCGCGGAGCGCGAGGCCTTCGCGCGCGAGCTGTCCACGAGCCCGGGACGGTTGGCGCAGGCGAAGGTGGCGGACCTGTTCGCCAGCCGCGCGCGCAACGTGATGATGTTCTTCACCGACCTGCTCGGGATGCCGGAGACGTACAACGCGCCCGGCACGGTGGATGAGCGCAACTGGTCCCTGCGCGTGCCCCAGGACTGGGCGCGGGAGTACCGCGAGCGGTTGAAGGGAGACGCCGCGGTGAACCTGCCCGCGGCGCTCGCCATGGCGCTGCGGGCGCAGGGGGCTCCGGCGCGCGCGCGGCACCAGCGCTTGCTGGAAGGACTGGACGCGCTGGCCCGCGAGCTGCGGGCCGGGTGACGCTTGGGCCCTCAGTGCTTCACGTCCACCACGAGGCGAGTGGGGTCGCGCAGCTCCATGACGCGGAAGTCGGTGGGGGCCTTGTTTCCCAGCACCCACGTCACCTCGGCCTCGAAGTCACACGTGCGCACCAGCTCCAGCAAGGTGGGCAGCTTGGGCTTCATCTCCAGCGCGGCCACGGTGGCCCGGCCCTGGTCGTCATGGCCACGCGCGGGGGTCAGCGTGACTTGGAGGAAGCCCTTGCCGGCCAGCGGCGTCTCGTCCCCGGAGCCACACTGGATGATGGGCTTGTCCACGTACTGGAGCTGGTAGCCGGGGACCTGCGGCCCGTCGAACTCGAACACCACGCGGTCGAAGTCGGCATGCGTGCCAGCGCGCACCGAGCGCAGCGTCACCGACTGGGCCGGGCGCCGCTTCATCGACACCGGGGTGGTGGTCCACTCGCGGTTCTTCGGGTCCTCGGCGGGAGCGTCTCCCGCGGGGGCGTCCGAAGGCGACTCTGTCTCACTTGGAGGCGCGCCGGCCACTTCCTCATCACCCATGGAGGCCGTGTGCACGGGTGGCTTGGCGGCGGCCTCGCCCTCGCGGGGAATGGTGCCCAGGGGCGGCGAGGTGGGCGGCGCTTGGACCTCGGGCTGGGGCTGCGCGCCGGTGGGCGCCGCGGCGGGTTCCTCCTTCTTGGAGCACCCGGCGAACGCCAGACACCCGGCCAACCACAGCGACGTCATCCTGCGTCCGGACCGCGTCATCATTCCCCTCCTGCCAGGGCCTGCGAGTTCGGGACTGCGGCCCCTCGTCTCGCACGGGCGGCGGCCCGGGGGCCAGTGTCACGAGGGGAAAGCGGGCAAAAATAACACCCGTGGATGGCCCCGGGAGCGCTGGAAATTTCCACGGAGGACCGGTTGCCCCGGAGGGCCACCGTCACCACGAATGGATGACACAGGACGGTGGGGCCGCGACTATCGTCCGCGCCGCAAGTCGTCCGCGCGGCCCCCGAACGCGCACGAACCGGAGAGCATCCTCCCATGGCCCCCCTCGACCTGACCTCTCTTCCCCGCCCCTCCAAGGACGACGCCACCGTGGGAACGATGGCGCGTGGCATCGTCGGCAGCGAAATCCTCCGCATCGCGGCGGAGATTCGCGAGCGGGTCGCCAAGGGACAGAAGGTGTGCAACCTCACCGTGGGCGACTTCAACCCGCGTGAGTTCCCCATCCCCGACCCGCTGCGGGAGCACATCACCGCCGCGCTCCAGGCGGGCGAGACGAACTACCCGCCGTCGGATGGCGTGCTGGAGCTCCGCCAGGCCGTTCAGCGCTTCTATGAGCGCTCGCTGGGCCTGAAGTACCCGCTGGAGGGCATCGTCATCGCGGGAGGCGCGCGGCCCATCATCTACGGCACGTACCGCAGCGTGCTGGATGCGGGGGAGACGGTCGTCTACCCGGTGCCCTCGTGGAACAACAACCACTACGCGCACATGATGGACGCGAAGAGCGCGGTGGTGGTGACGGACGCCGCGCGGGGCTTCATGCCCACCGTGGAGCAACTGGCGCCGCACCTGGGCGGCGCGCGCCTCTTGTGCCTGTGCAGCCCGCTCAACCCCACCGGCACCATGATTGAGCCGGATGCGCTGGGCGCCATCTGCGAGCGCGTCGTCGCGGAGAACCGCGAGCGCGAGAGGCAGGGCCGCAAGCCGCTCATCCTCATGTACGACCAGATTTACTGGGTGCTGAGCTTCGGCGCGGCCAAGCACGTCACGCCGGTGTCGCTGGTGCCGGAGGTGGCGCCGTACACGGTGTTCGTGGACGGCATCTCCAAGGCCTTCGCCGCCACGGGCGTGCGCGTGGGCTGGGGCGTGGGGCCGCCGACCCTCATCGCTCGCATGCGGGACGTGCTCGGCCACGTGGGCGCCTGGGCCCCCAAGGCGGAGCAGGTCGCGGTGGCGCGCTACCTCGACGACACGGCGGCGACGGAGACCTTCCTGGCGGGGATGCGCAAGTCCGTGGAAGCGCGACTGGAGGCCTTGCACAAGGGGCTCACGCGCATGCGCGAGGCGGGGCTGCCGGTGCAGCACATCGCGCCCCAGGGCGCCATCTACCTGTCGGTGCGCTTCGACCTGGTGGGCAAGGGGGGCCTGCGCTCCAACAATGACATCCGCAAGCTCCTGCTGGAGAAGGCGAACCTGGGCGTGGTGCCCTTCCAGGCCTTCGGACTGGACGCGGACACGGGCTGGTTCCGCCTGTCGGTGGGGGCCACGTCGGTGAAGGAAATCGAGGAGGCGCTGCCCCGGGTGGAGGCGGCGCTCCGCGAGGTCCTCGCTTCCGGCGCGTAATCCTTGCGACATCTTCCCGCCGCGCTCGTTCCATCATGGAGGTCCTGGGAATACGTTGCCCGGGGCCTCGTTGGGCCGCTCACGTGAATTCCTCCATGCTCAGGCGATTCGTGGACGTTCGGGACGAGGAAGTCGGCGCCGTCCGCTGGTCGTTCCTGTATTTCTTCACGCTGATGTGTGGCTATGCCATCCTCCGGCCCATCCGCAACGAGATGGGCACGGCGGGCAGCGTGAAGGGCTTGGATTGGCTCTTCACCGCCACCTTCCTGGTGATGCTCGCGGCGGTGCCTGCCTTTTCCGCCCTGGTGTCACGTTGGCCCCGGCGGGTGGTGATTCCTCGCATCTACCGCTTCTTCCTGCTCAACCTGCTGGGCTTCTTCGTGCTCTTGAAGCTCGGGGTGGCGCGGGAGACGGTGGCGCGCGTCTTCTATGTCTGGTTGAGCGTCTACAACCTGTTCGTCGTCTCCATCTTCTGGAGCTTCATGGCGGACGTCTTCGCCAGCGGACAGAGCAAGCGGCTCTTCGGCTTCATCGCCGCGGGCGGCACCACGGGCATGCTGGTGGGGCCTTTCCTGGTGGGGCGGCTCGCCGAGCCGGTGGGCCCGGTGAATCTCATCCTCATCTCGGTGGTGCTGCTGGAGGTGAGTGCACAGTGTGTGCGCCGGCTGAGCGGCTGGGCCCAGGACGTCCAGCAGCAGCCCCCGGCGGCGCAGGGCCCGGTGGGCGGCGGCGTGCTCGCGGGGTTGCGGCTCATCGTGACGTCGCCGTTCCTGCTGGCGCTGGGGCTCCAGGTGCTCCTCTACGCGGCGACCTCCACGTTCCTCTACTTCCAGGAGGTGCGGCTCGTGGCCGCGCTTGGCAGCGACGCCGCCAGCCGCACCGCCCTCTTCGGGGACATCGACTTCTACGTGCAACTGGCGACGCTGGGGTTGCAGACGCTCGTCACGGGGCGCGTCATCTCCTGGCTGGGGCTGGGGGCGGGGCTCGCCGTGGCGCCGGTGGTGACGGGCCTGGGCTTCCTGGGGCTGGCCGCCATGCCGGTGCTGACCGTGCTCATCCTGTTCAAGGCGGTGCGCGGCGCCAGCCACTACGCGCTGGAGCGGCCCTCGCGCGAGGTCCTCTTCACCACCGTGGACCGCGAGGCGCGCTACAAGTCGAAGAGCTTCATCGACACGGTGGTGTACCGCGGCAGCGACACGGTGAGTGCCTGGCTCCAGGGGGGCCTCACGAAGCTGGGCCTGGGCATGACGGGCCTGTCGCTGGCGGCGGTGCCCCTGGCCGGGCTGTGGCTGGGCGTGTCGCTGTATCTCGCGCGCCACCAGAGGAGGCAGGCGGAGCCGGTGCCGGCCGCCGCGCCCGAGGCGCCGGTGTCCGAAGAGGTCGCGGCCCGCTAGCGCTCATCCACACGCAGTCAGTCCACACACGCAGGAGGAATCCCGCATGACGCTGTCTCGCAGGAGTGTGATTCAGGGAGCGGCCGCGGCCGGCTCGCTCTGGGCCATGGGGTGCGCCACCACGGGCACGTCCGGCACCGCCGCGTCTTCCACCCAGGGGCAGGGGGAGCAGTCCTCCGCGCCCGCCGCGCCGTTGCGCATCCTCATCCTGGGCGGCACCGCGTTCCTGGGGCCGGCGCTGGTGGAGTTCGCGCGCTCGCGCGGCCACACCATCACGCTCTTCAACCGGGGGAAGACGAAGCCGGGCCTCTTCCCGGACGTGGAGAAGCTGACGGGCGACCGTGACCCGAACAAGGGCGAGGGCCTGAAGGCGCTGGAGGGCCGCAAGTGGGACGCGGTGGTGGACACCTCTGGCTATGTGCCGCGCATCGTGCGCGCCTCCGCGGAGCTGCTGGCGCCGCACGTCCAGCACTACACCTTCGTGTCCTCCATCTCTGTCTACAAGGATTTGTCACGGCAGGGGCTCGACGAGACGGCCACCGTGGCCACGGTGGAGGACACGGCGACCGAAGACGTGGAGAAGCACTACGGCGCGCTGAAGGCACTGTGCGAGCAGGCCGCCGAGACCGCCATGCCGGGCCGCGTCTTCAACGTGAGGCCGGGCCTCATCGTCGGGCCGGATGACCCGTCCGACCGCTTCACCTACTGGCCCCTGCGCGTGGCGCGTGGCGGTGAGGTGCTGGCGCCCGGCGACGGCGTGGACCCGCTGCAGTTCATCGACGCGCGGGACCTGGCGGCGTTCATCATCCGCTCCGTGGAGGCCCGCACCACCGGCATCTTCAACGCCACCGGCCCCAGCCAGGACCTGCTGATGCGGGACTTCCTGGCGGCGAACAAGACGGCCCTGGGCAGCGACGCGCGCTTCACGTGGGTGGACACCGACTTCCTCACGAAGCACAAGGTGGAGGCGTGGTCGGACATGCCCGCCTGGATGCCGCGCAACGGGAAAGAGGGCGGCATCGGCAAGGTGAGCATCGCCAAGGCGCTGGCGGCGGGCATCACGTTCCGTCCGGCCGCGGAGACGATTCGCGACACGGTGGCCTGGTTCAAGACGCTGCCTCCCGAGCGTCAGGCGAAGCCGCGCTCCGGCCTGTCCGCCGAGCGCGAGAAGGAAGTGCTGGCCGCGTGGCACCAGGAGCGCGGCACCGCCAACGCGGGCTGAGCGGGCCTCCGAGCGCGGGGACGGGCGGATGGGGGCAGGTGATGCGCCACCTCGCACTGCCCGTCCTTGCGTCCAGGGATGCGGGTTTGGCAGGAAGGGTGGGGCAGCGCGGCCTGCTGCCTGGGGGAACGACCATCATGATGCCCGACCTGCTGAAGGACGCCGTATCACCCATCCTCCGTGCGCGCGGTGCGTCCGTGCTGCTGGCCGCGTTGCTGGTCGCGTGCGGTGGCAAGGACGTGCGGCCGGGGACGCCGCCCGCGGGTGACTGTGCGCCGCTCCGACTGGAGCGGGATGTGAATCTGGAAGGCTTCCGCACCGACCGCTTCGAGTGGCGCGACGCGGACTGCAAGCCCCGCTCGGCGTCGCTGGTGCGCAATGACGCCACGGACCCCAAGGGTTGGACGGGCGGCTACCTGCGCCGCTACACCTACGAGGTCGCGGGCGCGACGCGCGTCTGTGATGGCTCGGACGGCATGGTGCCGGGCTGGGGCATCGTCACGAGCCACCTGCGCGTCAGCCCGCCGTGGGGCAACTGGACGGAGGGCATCCGGGGCACGTGGCGCACGCTCTTCGAGGGCCGCCACCACGCGCTGCATGAGTTCCGCTGGCCCATGGACCTGGGCGGTCACGTCGTTGACGTGACGGTGCATTACCTCTTCGCCACCGGGCGGAGCCATCCGCTCTATGCCATCACCCATGATGCGTCCCGCGCGCCGCCCGACGTCATCGACGCGGACGTGCGCTCGCCCTACGGCGACATCCTCTTCGATGGAGACGGCAACGCGGACATCTCCGGCGTGGGCTGGGGAGACCGCTACCGCTTCGTGACGCTCGGGGCCGGGCCGCTGACGCGGGCGAGCGGCTGGGACTACCGCGAGCCCAACGTGGTGCCCTACACCCGCATGTGGATTGCGTCGCCCGACGCGGAGATGGGCGTGGTGCAGACGCAGACGTGGGCGCAGAAGCCCGCAGGCGGCTACTGGCAATACCCGTCCTGGGGGCAGGTAGATGAGGACGGCCCCATGCCCGAGGACTGGAACTGGACCTACCAGCTCAACCAGTACGAGCTGCCCGAGCAGGGCCCCACGCGCTCGCACCGGATGGCGTGGGGGAGCAACTTCGGCGCGGTGGGCTTCCGCGAGTACCCGCGCTACAGCGACGACGCCATGCTGTCCGGCTACCCGTACCAGAGCTACTCCGTCTTCATGGTGCTGGGCACACACACCTCGGACCCGGTGCTGCGGCTGGCGGCGGAAGTGGAGGCCTGGCAGGGCGTGCGGCTGACGGCCACCGAGGGCCGCGTCCTGGACCAGGGCCCCGGTGGGGTGGGGCGGGATGACTCCGTGGCGCGGGATGTGCCCGGCTACAACCCGGTGTACGCCACCTGGGAGGCGGAGGTCGGCGCCAACAACCGCGCCTCGCTGCGCTTCGAGACGAACGGCCGCGTCCTGGCGAATCCCATGCTGGTGCTGCGCGGTTACACCGCGTCCACGCCGCCCACCCGCGTCACCCTGGATGGCCAGGTGCTCTCCGCGGACGTGGACTACTTCGCCTCCGTGGACGACGCCGGCAACGCGCTGTGGCTCACCCTTCACCGGACCGTGACGGGCTCGGCGACGCTGTTCGTGGAGTGAACACCCGGGCCGGGTGCCCCGCAAAGCAACGAGGGATGCCCCGATGGACTCGGAGCATCCCTCGGATTTCGACCCATCTATCGGGTTCGCCCTCCCCCTCTGGCGAGCGTGACCCCGGGTCCCCCATCCACAGACGTTGCCGCCCCCGCGGCGCCGTCTTCCTACCCGCCCTTGGTGTGTGTCCGGAGGGCCTTGGACCCCTCCAGCGAAACTGCGTGTGACACCTTCCCCCTACACCGCTTACGGCCCCTTCAGGTGCGCGTGCCCGGTGCCCCCAGCACCGTCACTCGGGGGAGCCGAGGCCCCCCCTTCACCTGTCCTGCTGCGTCCCAGGGCACCGCGGGCCGTGAGAGCGCCCGCAGCCGTGCCTGTGTCTGAGCGCGTCCGAACGTCTGCGGGCGCATGGACGCCACCCGCGTTACGTCCCTCGACTGGATTTGGATGGCTGCCGTCACGGCTGAATTCGCCAGGACCGCCAGCTGTGCCCGCTTCGCCCCCGCGAAGGTGGCCAGCTCCGGAATGACGATGCCCTCCAATGCCCCCCCAGTGGCCTCGAGCCACTCCCCCCGGGAAAAGCGCCTCGGCCGTTGAGCCGTGGCCCTGCTTCCCTTGTCGCCGTGCGACACTGCACCGAGCCTCGTGTTTCCCCCAGATGCCCCCCGGCCCGGTCCATACGCGACGTGCGACATGCGTCTTCCCCCCGTTCGGTCCGCCGAAGTGACTGGCGACAAGGGCATACTGGCTCAGACCCAGGATGGAGTTTTCCGCCTCCGCGCCAATTGCTTGCGTGAG
>NZ_VHLC01000071.1:0-45092 GCF_006547355.1 Myxococcus sp. AB036A
GGGTGGGGTGGCTCAGCCGCACCGTGGACGTGGGCCCGTAGGCCCCGCCCCGGGCGTCCGGCTCAGACGGAGAGGTGCGCCGCCGCGCGCCCGAGCCCTTCGGCCACGGAGGTGAAGGCATCCGCGGTGCGCACGCGCCCCTCGCCGAAGCGGCGCATGTAGAGCTGGCGCACCGCGGGAATCTGTGACGAGCCGCCGGTGAGGAACACCGCGTCGATGTCCTTCGCCTCCGCGTGCTTCTCCAGCAGGCCCGCGGTGCACGCGTCCAGCTCGTCCAGCAGCGGCTGGCTGAAGGTTTCGAACTCCTCGCGGGTGATGGGCTCGTGGAGGGTGATGCGGGCCTCCTCGAAGTCCACCGTGGCCGTGTCTTCCTGGGACAGGCGCACCTTGGCCGCTTCAATGGCGCGGAAGAGGCGGTAGCCCAGGTTGTCCATGACGAGGTCGTACAGGGCCTGGATTTCGGCCTTGCGGTCGCTCGTGTTGAGCATGGTCTCCAGCAGCTCCTGGGTCGACTTCTCCCGGATGAAGGACATCTCGTGCCAGGTGAGCAGCTTGGCCATGATGTGCTGGGGAATGGGCAGCCGCTTGTCGCTGAAACCGCGCACCTGGTAGGTGGAGCCGGCGCCGAAGCGGGGCAGCAGCTTGTTGCGCATGATTTCCGCGTCGAAGCGGTCACCACCGATGCGCACGCCCGTGGAGCCCACCACGTCCTGGCGGCGGTCCGGGTTGCCGCGGCGGCTGGGGCCCAGGCGCATCAGCGTAAGGTCCGTGGTGCCGGCGCCGAAGTCCGCCACCAGCACGAGCTCGTCGCGCGTGAGCTGCGCCTCATAGGCGAGCGCCGCGGCGATGGGCTCGATGAGGAACTGGACGTGCTGGAAGCCGGCGAGCTCCGCGGCGCGCAGCAGGCGCTGCTGGGCCAGGGCATCCGCCTCCGGGTCCGGCGTGAAGACGGCGGGCCGGCCGAGCACGACGGCTTCGGGCGCGCCACCCATGGAGCTCGCGGCGGCGTCCCGCACGCGGCGCAGCAGCACGGCCACCAGCTCCTCGATGGTGTAGGTGCGCCCCTTCACCTGGGTGGCGCGGAAGGAGTTGGAGTGGAGGAAGGACTTCACGGACTGGATGAAGCGTCCGGTGTTGTCCTCCAGGTAGCGCTGGATGGCGTCGGCGCCGGCGTAGATGTCCTGCTCGTCGTCCGGGAAGAAGAGGACGGAGCGGAAGAGACGGGCCTCCGAGGTATGGGGTTGCAGGGACAGCACCGTGCCGTCAGGCAGGGCCGCGGCGGTGTTGCTGGTTCCGAAATCGAGTCCGCACGCACGCATGGGGGGCGCCCCTTACCGTTAAACCCCATCCATGGGTAGCGCTTCGTGCACCAACCCGTGGGAGGAGGGCGGCCAGGAGGGCGGACGCCTGGATTGGATGCGGGTTGGCGCAAGGACGCCGCTCGCCATCTTTCCTCTGGGACGTGCATGGAGACGGGAGGCAGCCAATGAGATTTCGCGCGGGATGGTTGTTGGCGGGCGCCGCGGCGCTGACGCTGGGGACGGCGTGTGAAGAACGCGACCGGGGGACCCCAGGGCAGGCAAGCGGGCAGCCCACGGTGAACGACCAGGTGGCGCAGGCCCAGCAGCGCTCGGAGAACGCTTTTGACTCAGCTCGCAAGGCTCAGGAGCAGGCGAGCAGTCAGCAGAAAGAGGCCGCCGACGCCCAGCAGGAGCTCCAGAACAAGCAGCGGGAGTACCAGGAGGCCCAGGCCAAGGCGCAGTCGGCCTCGCAGCAGGCCCAGCAGACCCAGCAGCGCGCCCAGCAGCAGACGCAGCAAGCCCAGCAAGAGGCGCAGCAGGCCCAGCAGGAGGCACAGCAGGCCCAGAGACAGCAGAGCGACGCGCTGGCGCAGCAGAACCAGCAGGCTCGTCAGCAGTCCGAGCAGCTTCGTCAGCAGACACAGCAGCCAGTGGCCGCGGCGCCCGCGCCCCAGGCGCAGCAGCAGCAGGGGGCCCAGGCCCAGCAGGGCTCGGAGCAGCAAATCGTCGGTGAGGTGCTGCGCGCCAATGATGACGAGCTGCTGCTCAGCTCACAGGGCGAGCCGCAGTTGCGCCTGCAGGTGTCACCGCAGACGCAGGTCATGGTGGACGGGCGCCAGGCCAGCGCTGGGGAAATCCAGGAGGGCAGTCAGGTCCGGGCCTCGTACCGGACCGACGAGCAGAGCGGAGAGCCCCAGGCGGTGCGCATCGAGGCGACCTCCCAGGTCCAGCCCACGGCGCCGGCCGCGCCGGAGAGTGGCCAGTCCACCCCGGGCTCCCAGCAGCCCACGCAGTAGGCGACAGGGACCGTCCGTCCTTCCCCCACGGTGAAGGGCGGACGCGCCATTCCGGCCTCGGGGTGTGCGAAGCGGCCGCGGCATCGTCGGTCAGACCGCACTCGCGCTTTGCCCAGTTGAGCCAGTGCGCATGTCGTGCTCTAGGCATTCGCATCATGCGCACCGAGAATTGGCTTCCCCTCATCGGTCTGTTGCTCGTCATCCCCTTCCACTCCGTGGAGGCCCGTCCCGTCCGCGCGGAAGCTCAGCTCTGGTACACGGTGTCGGCGCAGGGTGGCATCGGGGAACACCTCCTCTATTACCTGGAAGCCCAGCCGCGCTTCGGCAAGGACGACGCCCGCGCCGTCTTCCGCTCGGCGGGAGGTGTGCGGTTGGCCCAGGACATGTCGCTGTGGCTGGGGCAGGGCTGGTTTCCATCGTGGCGCTGGGAGGGCGACCCGGCCTTGCGTCAGGGTGAAAGCCGGCTCTTCCAGCAGTTCATCTACACGCCGAAGTTCGGCCAGGTCCGGGGCACGCTCCGCGCCCGTCTGGAGCAGCGCTTCCTGCCCGGCACGACGGAGGTCTCCCACCGGGGCCGCGTCATGCTGCGCGGTGCGCACCCCGTGGCCGCGGAGGGGCGGCTGTCTTTGATTGTCTGGGATGAGGTCTTCTACCACCTCAGCTCGGTGGCGAATGGCCCCAGCGCCGGCTTCGACATGAACCGCGTGTTCGTGGGTGCGGGCTGGAAGTACGGGGACCACTCCTCCGTGGAGGTGGGCTACCTCAACGTCTTCACGCGCAGGCCCTATGCGGAGACCGAGCAGCTCATCCATACGCTCTCCGTCGCCATGCCCTTCAATTACATGTAACGGAATGCGCGATGAATGATGAGACAGACTGTCCGGGCCCTGGGGGTCCGCAGGAGCCGTGAGGCGCGGCGGCTGACAGGGACTCAGGTCAACATGCGGCGTAAGCGCTTGGGAATCTCTTCCGTGCGCCACCGCTGGACCTCGCGGGCAATCTCCGCCGCGCGTTTCGTTCGCTCCTCCCGGACCAGGGGGAGCAGGGCCCGCGCGGACTTGCGCTCGCGCGGCGCCGACTCCGCGGCCAGCCGCTCGAACAGCTCCAGGCGCACGTCGGCGTCGTGCAGCTCGCCCAGGCCGTCCTGGAGCGGCACGAGCACCTCCAGCAGCGCGTCCAGGGTGCGGCGGAAGGCAGGCTGGAAGATTTCCAGCTCGTAGCGCAGCCGCTTCAGCTCCTTGCGCAGCTCGTGGGCGGACGCCGCGTCGGCCGCGTCCACGTACGTGTCGATTCGCTTCTGCACGCGCTTGAGGCGTTGGCGCAGCGCGTCCCGGACGCGGCGGCCGGCGAAGCGGTGCACGTCATTGAGCCCGTCCAGCTTGCGCAAGAGCCGCGGCACCGTCCTGTCCACCCATCGCTCCAGCTCCGCGTGCAGGCGCGTCTCGTGCGTCTCCAACTCGGACAGCCGCTTCTTGCGCAGGGTCTGGATGCCGGCGCGCACCTGGGGCTTCTTGCTCGCCTTCCGGGCCACGCTCTCCAGCCATGCGGCCTGGACGTGCACGTCCCGAACGCCCCCCAGCGCGTCCTGGATGCGCTTCACGTCGCGCTCCAGCTTCTTCATTCCGCCCAGGGAGCGGAACACCTTGAGGGCGGCGCGAAGCCGCCGGGTGGCCACACGCATGTCATGGACAGATTCGTCATCCACGGCGTCCTGAAAGCCGGCCTCCGGTTTGCGAACGTCCGCGAGCCGGCCCGCGAGGATGCGGCGCGCGGCGTCTCCCAGGCGGCTGTCGGGCCCGAGCCCTCGGATGGGCGTGGGTTGGGCCATCTATTCCTCCGTGCGTGCGTGTTGGCGGAGCATCCGCTCGACACCCTCCGGCCCCTCCCAGCCCAGGATGCGCGCGTCCTTGTCCTCGAAGCGCACGGCGGCGAGGAAGAAGTGCTCCAACTCCTCTCGCTCGCGCTGTGGCAGTTGCTGATAGTCCGTCAGGTGTCCGGCGCGGGACGGGGTGATGGGAACGGCGAGGATGCGGTCATTGCGCTCGCGTCCGCCGTCGCCTGTGTTCTGCTCCACCTGGAGCACGCCGAGCGCACGGCAGGGCAGCACCACGCCGGGAAAGCTCGCGTCGTCCCAGTACACCATCGCATCCAGCGGGTCCCCATCCGGCCCCTGGGTGGAGGGGATGAAGCCCCAGTCGAAGGGATAGCTCAGGCCCCTGGGAAGCGGCCGTGAGAGGCTGAAGGCCTTGAGCGCCGTGTCGTACTTGAGCTTCAGCGTGGAGCCTCGGGGAGACTCGACGATGACGTGAAAGGCGCCTTGTTTCCCTCGCAGGGGCAACCGGGTGAGGTCCGTCACCATAGACAGCAAAGGTTGCGCCTGCCGCGTGTTCCGGCAACCGTGGTTGGGCGGAATCTTCGCTTCTTCAACCTTCGTCCGTGGCGCGGCCTCAGGAGCTGCAGCTCACCGCCAGGTGCCGGCCCCAGGCGGGAGGCGCCGCTGCGTAGGACTCCGCGTCGGGGTGTTCGGCGAACGGGTCCGACAGCACGCCGAGCAGCCGGTCCACGAGCGAGAAGTCCCCGGCCTCCGCGCGGGAGATGGCCTCCTGCGCCACCCAGTTGCGCAGCACGTACTTCGGGTTCACCCGCGTCATGCGCGCGTGGCGCTCTGCATCCACGCTGCCCTCGGCGGCCAGCCGCGCCCGGTAGCGCCCGGCCCAGGCATCGAAGCCCTCGGGGGCGGAGAACATGTCACGTACTGGACGCGTGTCCGCGCCGTCCGCCGACGCGAAGTGGCCCAGCGCGCGGAAGAAGCGCGTGTAGTCCACGTGGGCTTCGGCCATGCGGGCGAACAGGTCGCTCACCAGCTCGCGGTCCTCGTCGCGCGTCTCCCGCAGGCCCAGCTTCGCGCGCATCCGGTCCATGAAGTGCGCGTTGTAGGTGGGCTGGTAGGTGGCCAGCGCGGCGCGGGCCTCATCCTCCGAGATGAGCGTGAGCAGCGCTTCGCCCAGACACGCGAGATTCCACAGGCCGATGCGCGGCTGCTGGTCGAATGCGTAGCGGCCCCGGTCGTCGGAGTGATTGCAGATGAAGCCCGGCTCGAAGTCGTCCAGGAAGCCGAAGGGCCCGTAGTCCAGCGTGAGGCCCAGGATGGACATGTTGTCCGTGTTCATCACCCCGTGCGCGAAGCCCACCGCCTGCCACTGCGCAATCAGCCGCGCCGTGCGCTCCACCACCTCCGCGTAGAAGCGCGCGTAGCGGCCTTCCTGGCCCGCGAGGTGGGGGAAGTGCTCGGTGATGACGTGGTCGGCCAGCGTGGCCACGTGCTCGGTCTGCTCGGTGTAGTGGAAGAACTCGAAGGTGCCGAAGCGCACGTGCGAGGGCGCCATGCGCACCAGCATGGCGCCCGTCTCCACCGCCTCGCGGTACACCGGAGCCTGGCTGCCGAGGATGCCCAGGCCCCGCGTGGTGGGGATGCCCAGGCCGTGCATGGCCTCGCCGCACAGGTATTCGCGGATGGTGGAGCGCAGCACCGCGCGTCCGTCACCTCCGCGCGAGAAGGGCGTGGGCCCGCCGCCCTTGAGGTGCAGGTCCCACTTCGCCCCGGCGGCGTCGCGGACCTCGCCCAGCAGCAGGGCGCGGCCGTCGCCCAGCCGGGGCACGTACACGCCGAACTGGTGCCCCGCGTACACCATGGCGAAGGGCTCCATCCCCGGCAGGGGCTTTGCG
Source organism: Myxococcus sp. AB036A (assembly GCF_006547355.1). NCBI lineage: Bacteria > Pseudomonadati > Myxococcota > Myxococcia > Myxococcales > Myxococcaceae > Myxococcus > Myxococcus sp. AB036A. Next base: position 6,044 of record NZ_VHLC01000071.1, read on the forward strand.
CCTCCCATCGCCGCGACGAACTCCGGCCGCTGCGCCTCCTCGGGCGTCAGGTCCAGGAGCTTCAAGGCGGCGGGATTGACGCTCACCAGCTTCGCGTCTGGAAAGGGACTGGGGTGGACGCGCGCGCCGAACCCAGCGGGTAGGCGGGCATAGGTGTTGTCGAAGCGGAGCTGTTCGAGCGTGGCCATGACGGGGGAGAACACATGGAAGCGCGGCGGCCATCCAGCCACCGCGCTTCAGGGAAGCTGCGTGGGACTACTTGAGCTGGGGGACCTTCATGCCGCGCTCCACGGCGGGCCGGCTGCCCACGCGGTGGAGCCACTGCACGATGTTGCTGGACCCCCGGAACAGCTCGGGGAAGTACGCGCGGGTGCTGGCCACCCAGGGATACAGCGCGATGTCCGCGATGGAGTAGCGGCCCGCGACGTAATCCCCGGAGCCCAGCTTCCCGTCGAGCACGCCGACGAGCCGCCGGGACTCGGCGTGATAGCGCTCAATGCCGTAGGGGACCTTCTTGGGGGCGAAGCGGGCGAAGTGATTGAGCTGGCCGAACATGGGGCCCACGCCGCCCATCTGGAACATCAGCCACTCCATCACTTCCGCCCGGCCGCGCGGGTTGGAGGGCAGCAACTGGCCCGTCTTCTCCGCCAGGTAGATGAGGATGGCGCCGGACTCGAAGACCTTGAGCGGACGGTGGTCCTGCGTCGCGTGGTCGACGATGGCCGGAATCTTGTTGTTGGGGTTGATGTCCAGGAACTCGGGCTTGAACTGCTCGCCCTTGGTGATGTCCACCACGTGCGTCTTGTACTGGAGGCCCAGCTCCTCCAGGGCGATGGATACCTTCTGCCCGTTGGGCGTCGCGAACGTGTAGAGGTCGATCATCCCTTGACTCCCGTGAGCTGCTCGCTCACCTGCCAGAGCCGCTCCGCGAGCGCGTCGTTCCGCGCGGCGGAGGACGGCTTCTTCGGACGGCATTTGTAGAAGTACTGCCCGGACACTGCCTCCACTTCGGGCGAGGACGCCAGATACACGGACGTCCGCGCTCCCTTCTCCGCCGAAATCATGAACGCCGCGCCCAGCTTGACGAGGTGGCGGAAGAAGCCCTGGGTGTTGTGACCGAAGCCCGTGCGCACCACGCCGGGGTGCAGGGCGTTGGTCGTCACCTGCGTACCCTCCAGCCGCTTCGCCAGCGCGCGGGTGAACAGGATGTTGGCCAGCTTCGACGTGCCGTACACGCGGAAGCCGATGAAGCCGCGCTCGCTCTGCAGGTCATCGAAGTCGAGCTTGCCCGCGGCGTGGGCATCGGACGAGACGTTGATGATGCGGGCCGGGCCGGTGGCCTTCATCACGTCCAGCAGCAGGTTCGTCAGGAGGAAGGGCGCGAAGTGGTTGGTGGCCATGGTGGCCTCCAGCCCGTCCTCCGTCACCTGCCGCCGGTCGATGATGAGTCCCGCGTTGTTGAGCAGCACGTCCAGGCGCGGGTAGCGGGAGCGGAAGGTCTGCGCCAGCTCCCGCACGGACTTCAGGGAGGTGAGGTCGGCGCGGAGCCAGTCCACCTGGGCGTTGGGGGCGGCCTCCTTCACGGCGGCCACGGCCGCCTCGGTGCGGCCCGCGTCCCGGCCCACCAGCACCACCGTGGCGCCCATGCGCGCGAGCGCCTTGGCGGCCTCCAGGCCGATGCCGCCGGTGGCCCCGGTGATGAGGCACACCTTCCCATCCATGCGCGTCTGTGAAGTCAAAAAGGCGTCCTCCGTCACGAAAGGACGCCTTCTATACGCTGGAGCCCGCCCGCGCGCTTGCTCTTGAGCAGGCGCGCGGGGGCCTTCCGGTGGTCAACGCTCCGTTCAGGCGTTGGAGGGGCTGGCGGTGGTGTCCTGGGGCCGGACGTCCCCCCCGCGGCGCGCCCCCGCGCGGGGCTCGCCGTGCAGGTGGCTCTCCAGGAACCACAGGTCCAGTTCGACCTCGCCCAGCGTCTGGGTGAGCAGGTCGGAGGTGACGGGGTCGTTCAGCTCGTCGGAGCGGTGGATGCCGTTGCGGATGCTGGCCCCGTAGCGGGCGAAGCGGTCCACCAGGGCCTTGAGGTGGTCGTCACCGTCCACGGCCTTCAGGTCGTATTCGGGCAGCTCGCTGTTCTTGGCCGCCAGCCGGATGGTGCCCTCGGCGTAGCCGCCCAGAGTGCCCGCGCGCTCGGCGAACTCGTCGGCCTGCTTGCGGACGTGCTTGGCCAGGTCGTCGAACAGCTCGTGGCGGCTGTAGAAGTGCCGGCCGCGGATGTTCCAGTGCGCTTGTTTGATTTGCCAATGCAGGTCGATGGCGTCGGCCAGCAGGGTGTTGAGCGAATCGATGAGCTCCTCACGTGCGTCGGTGGGGAGATTCACATGGCTTGGAAAGTTCATGGTGCGCGGTTCCTCCAGAAGGTCATTCCAAGGTGGGGATTCCTGCCGGGAATGCCAGCCCGTGCGTGGCGCCTGGGGGGCAGGCGGGCGGGCTCACGGTCGGTATGATGGGCGGACCATGCTTGCTCTCGACCTCGTGGAACGGCTGCGCCAGGTATCTCCCAGCGCGGCGAATGCGCTGCTGACGGTGGCGGTGAAGAACATCATCCCGCTGTCCTCGGTGATGGGCGTCCGGGTGGAGGACGCATCGGATGCCCGGGCCCAGGTGTCCGTGCCGCTGAAGCGGCGCACGCGCAACCACGTGGGCAGCGTGTACCTGGGCGTGCAGGTGACAGTGATGGAGCTGACCATGGGCGTGTGGCTCTTCCGCCGCTTCCCGCCGGGCCGCTACCTGGCGCTGGTGAACGAACTCCAGGTGTCCTTCAAGGCGAAGGCGAAGGGTGGCGTGCGCGCCATCTGCGAGCCGTCTCCCGAGGTGTTCAACACCCTGGACGCGGCGCTCCGGCAGAAGGGGGACAAGGCCCAGGAGTGGATTCCCGTTCGCCTGGAGGACTTCGAGGGCACGCACATCGCGGATGCCCGCTTCCTGGCGGTGATGAAGAAGGCCTGAGGCGGCGTCGGGTTGCCCCCTTGCGCTGGGGCCAGGCGGCGACGGCACTGAAGTTCGGGACGGCCCCGTCAAAAGGGGCTGCTTCACTGTGGTGACCCGTCGAGGCAAGCTGTCCGCCGTGTCGCGGCGCGCTCAACCGTTTTTCATGCTCCTGGTGTCGGGGCTCCTGCACGTCGCGCTCTTCGTGGCGCTGTCGGGCAGCGAGCCCAAGGACCGCCAGCGCCGCGTGGAACCACGTGCCGTCGAGATGGAGGTCGTCTACCAGGACGTGACGCCTCCCCCCGAGCCGCCAGCGCCGGAGCCCCGCCAGCCGCCTCCTGACGAAGCGCCCCCGCGCCTGCCTCCGAAGAAGGAGGACCCGCCTCGTCACGCGGAGCGTCCGCGCCCCACCACGACGGAGCCCCCCAACACGTCCGAGGCACCTCCGTCCGAGGTCGCCCCAACTGGCTCCAGCGAGCAGGCGCCAGCCCTGGCGCAAGACGTCCCTCGCGACGTTCCTCACCCACAGCAGCGCCCCAACCTGGAGCCACAGGGCCTGCTGGGAGGCGGCCTGCTGGGCGGCGGCCCCCCTTCGACGGGACGGACGCTCCGCCCTGGCGAAGGCCCCGACCCGAAGGCCCTGGCGGCCCGGCAGGCCGAGGAGGCCCGGGTGCGTGTGGACGGCTGGGCCCAGGACGCCGCCGCCACGGCGCGCGCGTCGAGCGGCGCCACGCATCCCTACTTCGCGAAGCTGCGGGAAGGCTTCGCGAAGCAGTTGGTGAATCCGCCACCCCCGGACCTGAAGGTGTTGGGCTCACGAATGAAGCGCGAGCAGGTGGATGCCATTGCGCGCTTCGGAAAGACAGGCACGCCCATCGCCGCCGAGCCCCGGGACCACCGGTTGGAGCAGCGCAATCGCATGCAAGCGGCCGTCGAGGCCGGGCGCGCGGCCAACATGTACATGGTGGATGTCACCACGCCGGTGCTCGCGCTCGCGGCCATCGTCGAGGTCTGGCAGGCGCGCGACGGGAAGCTGCTCGACCTCAAGGTGATTGAAGGCTCCGGCGACCCGAAGTTCGACTCCTGGGCCGTGTCCCAGCTCCGGGACGCGCTCGCCAGCGCGGAAGCGCCGAAGCCCGGAGGCGGCCTGGGCATCCGTGATGACGGCATGCGCAGCCGATGGCGGCTGGAGGAATACCTTGGGAATCCGCGCGTGCAGATTCACCTGATGGGCGTCTACTGACCGTGCCGGATGTGGAGGTCTTCGCGGTCGTCACGACCCCGTGAAGACAGGGCGCTCGTCCTCCAGCAGGAAGTCGACGATGCTCTTCCACGTCGACTCGAACTGGGGCCTGCGGAAGCCGGAGCCGGAGATGAGCCAGTCCACGTGCGGCGGTTGGTGCGCGGGCTGGTCGAAGTGGCCAATCGCATCCAGGTGGTCCGCGCGCACCGCGGCCAGCACCCGGCCATACACCTGCGAGCGCGTGGGGACGATGCCGTCACACGCCGTGGGTCCGGGCATCGCGCCATAGGCCTGCACCAGCGCCGCCGTCTGCGCGGGCGTGTGCAGCGGCAGCGCCGTGAGCGGCATCCGCTGCGTCTGCCCGTACGTCAGCGCGTAGATGGTGTGCGTGAGCTGCGCGTAGGGGTCCAGTCCCGCCGCCATGCGCGTGCGCAGCGACGGCGGGCGCGCCTGCGTCACCACCGAGCCATACCGCACGCCGGGCCGGTCCAGCGTGCTGGCGTTGAACAGGTCGATGCCCTCCGGCGTGAGCTGCGGAATCAGCGAGGTGTCGTTGCCCACGTCGCTGAGGAACTTCGACACCGCGTCACGGCGCTCCGAGGAGAAGTCCCCCAGGAGCTGGTCATAGAGCTGGTCCAGCAGCGTGGGCTTCCACCCGAGCTGGTCATCCGCTCGCGCCAGCAGGTGGCCGAAGCGGAACACCACGCGCAGCGGCAGCCTGCCGAAGCGCAGCACGTAGACGGTGAAGAGCGACAGCAGCTTGAGGATGCGCTGTCCGAACAGGCCCATGAAGAACGTGGCCAGCGGCGTGCCCGCGTGTGGCGTGGACACGGACGTCACGGTGCGCACGCGCCTGGCGAAGGGCTCCAGGTCCACGCCCTCCGCCACCTGCGCGCCGGGGCTGACGAACAGGCGCGAGTCCAACCCGCCCGTCGAGTGGCCGATGAGGTGGATGGGGCCGTCGTCTCCGGACGCCGTCTCCTGTACGGCCTTGAGCAGGTCCGCGGTGCGCGTGCGGATGGAGGCCGTGGGGTGGGAGAGGACGATGATGACCTCCGCCTCCACTTGCCTGCGGGCCAGCTCGTCCTTCAGATAGTCCAGGGCGTGGCCGAAGTAGATGAGCTCGCCCAGGTTGATGAAGCCGAAGAAACCGGGGACGAGGTAGACGCGATGCTTGCCTGGCATTGCCCGCACCATATCTGACGCGGCGCATGATACCCGTGGGGAATGCACCCTCCGCTCGGGGGTTGACGCGCGCCGGCCATCACGTTCAGAACCGGCAACCCCCACTCCCAGTCATGACAGAAGGACGCCCGCACGTGGATCGCAGACTGCTCGCACTCGGCCTGCTCCTGTCCCTCCCCGCCTCGGCGGACGAGGGAATGTGGACCTACGACGCCTTTCCCTCCGACACGGTGAACAAGGCCTACGGCTTCACGCCCACGCAGGCGTGGCTGGACCACGTCCGGCTCGGCTCGGTGAGACTGGCCGGCGGCTGCTCCGCCAGCTTCGTGTCGCCAGAGGGCCTGGTGATGACCAATCACCACTGCATCCGCGGCTGCATCGAGGACCTGTCCTCGCCGAAGAAGGACCTGCTGGCCAAGGGCTTCTACGCGTCGAGCGCCGCGCAGGAGCTGCGCTGCCCGAAGGTGGAGGCCAACCAGCTGGTGGAGATGACGGACGTCACCGCGAAGATGAACGCGGCGACGAAGGGCCTCACCGGCGCGGCCTTCAACACCGCGTTGAAGAAGGAGACGGCCGCGGTGGAGGCCGCCTGCGCCACGTCCGGAGACGTGCGCTGTGACGTGGTGACGCTCTTCAACGGCGGCAAGTATCACCTGTACAAGTACCGTCGCTTCCAGGACGTGCGGCTCGTCTTCGCGCCCGAGTTCTCCATGGCCGCCTTTGGCGGTGACCCGGACAACTTCAACTTCCCGCGCTTCGGCTTCGACGCGGCCTTCCTGCGCGTGTGGCAGGACAATGCGCCCGCGAAGAGCCCGCACTTCCTGCCGTGGGCGAAGCAGGGCGCGAAGGAGGGGGACCTCGTCTTCGTCTCCGGCCACCCGGGTGGCACCGAGCGCAAGGCGACCGTCGCCGAGCTGGAGTTCCAGCGCGACGTCAACCTGCCGTACACGTTGCTCCAGCTCGCCGAGCTGCGCGGCATGCTGCGCGAGTACGCCGGGGGTTCGGCGGAGCGCTACCGCACCACGCGCTCCATGCTGCGCGGCGTGGAGAACGGGCTGAAGGCGCTGCGCGGGCGGCACCAGTCGCTGGCGGACCCGGCGCTGCTGGCCGGCAAGCGTCAGGACGAGGCGGCGCTGCGCCAGAAGGTGGACGCCAACGCGCAGGTGAAGGCCGCCACCGACGGCGCGTGGGACGAAATCACCCAGGCGTTGGATGCGTACCGCCGCATGCTGCCCGACTACCGCATGAAGGAGGCCGGGGACGCCTATCCCTCCGAGCTCTTCCGCATGGCCCGGCACCTGGTGCGCGTGGCCGAGGAGAAGGAGCGGCCCAACGCGGAGCGGCTGCGCGAGTACACCCAGTCCCAGCTCCCCACGCTGGAGCAGCAGCTCCTGCGCGACGCGCCGGTGACGCCCGAGCTGGACCAGGCGCTGCTGACGTTCGGCCTCACCCGCGTGCGCGAGACGCTGGGCGCGGATGACCCCTTCGTCCAGTTGGTGCTCGGACGCGAGGCGCCCGCCGACCTGGCGCGCACCCTGGTGCGTGGCACGAAGCTGCGGGACGTGAAGGTGCGCGCCGCGCTGCTCAAGGGTGGCAAGGCGGCGGTGGAGGCCTCCAAGGACCCGATGATTCTCTTCGCGCGCAAGGTGGACGCGGAGGCCCGCGCGGCGCGCAAGCGCTACGAGGACACCGTGGAGGCGGTGCTCAAGCGCAACGGCGAGCGCATCGCCAAGGCGCACCTCGCGGTGTACGGCACCTCCGGTTATCCGGACGCCACCTTCACCCTCCGCCTCAACGCCGGGCAGGTGAAGGGCTGGGATGAGAATGGCCGCCCCGTGGCCGCGCTCACCACCTTTGGCGGCGCGTATGAGCGGCACACCGGCAAGGAGCCGTACAAGCTCCCGGACACCTGGTTGAAGGCGCGCGGCAAGGTGCCGCCCCAGACGCCGTTCGACGTGGCCACCACCAACGACATCATCGGCGGCAACTCCGGCTCGCCCCTGGTGGACCGCGACGGGCGCGTGGTGGGGCTCATCTTCGATGGGAACCTGCACTCGTTGGGGGGCCGCTATGCCTACGTCCCTGAGACGAACCGTGCGGTCGCCGTGCACGGAGAGGGCATCCTGGCGGGCCTGGAGCACGTCTACGGGGCCAGGCGCGTGGTAGACGAGCTGCGCACGGCCAGCGACGCCGCGGTCATGCCCGCGAAGTAGTCGCGGTTCTCAAGACCTGAGAGGTCTTGTGGATTGGATTTGGGCTTTCTGAACGCCTTGGCCGCAGTGGCCAAGGCATGTCAGAGGGAGCAGGATAGAATCCGGTTCAAAGCTGAAAACCGGTTACTCATGGCTCCCTCCAAACCCAATGACATTCCCCTCGGCACGGTGCTGAGGGAGACCTATGAGATTGCAGGCGTCCTCGGCCGAGGTGGCATGGGGACCGTCTTCCTGGCCAACCACCTGCGGCTGCGCGGACGGCAGGTGGCCATCAAGGTGCTGCGCCACGACGCGGGCATGGGGGCCGAGGCCTTCGTGCGCTTCCGGCGCGAGGCGGAGATTGCCTCGAAGCTGGGGCATCCCAACATCGTCGAGGTGCTCGACTTCGACAGCCTCGAGGATGGCTCGCCCTACATGGTGATGGAGTGCCTGCGCGGCCTGCCGCTGTCGCGCAGGCTGCGCAAGGGCCCGATGACGCTGGAGGAGGTGTTCTCCTGCGCGCGGCAGATGGGCTCGGCGCTCCAGGCCGCGCACCGCGCGGGCATCGTCCACCGTGACCTCAAGCCGGGCAACGTGTTCCTCGTGCCCACCGAGGTGGGCGGCGTGATGATGGAGCACGTGAAGTTGCTCGACTTCGGCATCTCCAAGGTCATCGACTCGCAGAGCGTGCACACCCAGGGCGGCATCCTCCTGGGCACGCCGCAGTACATGGCGCCCGAGCAGGCCACCGGGAAGAACGGCGAGGTGGACCCGCGCACGGACATCTTCGCCTTCGGGTGCCTCGTGTACGAGATGCTGGCGCGCCGGCTTCCGTTCCGGGACAACGGCAACCTTCCGGAGCTCATCTACCGCATCGTCTATGATCCGCCGGAGCCCCTGGAGGCGCTGGTGCCGGACCTGCCGGACCACGTCATCGCGGCGGTGGAGAAGTCGTTGGAGAAGCGCCCGGAGGACCGCTTCCCGGACGTGGCCAGCTTCATCTTCGCGCTGACGGGACGCGCGCTCCAGACGATGGGCGAGGTGCCGATGCTCACGCCGCTGACCACGCCGCGGCTCGCGGTGGAGCTGGCTCCGGAGTCGAAGCCGGAGACGGTGCCCGGCCGGCGCTCGGGACGCGGGACGGAGGATGAAGACGTCGACGAGAATCCTCCGGACGCGAACCCGCCCTTTCGGGAGTCGGAGACGGTCAGCCTGTCCGCGCCGGTGCCCGCGGTGGCTCCGTCCCACGACGCCGCGACCATCGCCGAGGCGATGCCCTTGCCGGAGATGGAGGCGCCCCCGCCTCGGCCCGTCGTGGTGCCCGCGGACGTCGTGCCCGCGCCCATCGCCCGTTCGCCCGTGGCGAGGCCGCCCTCCGCTGCGCCTCCAGGGCCGAGCGCCCGGAAGCCGACGCCTCGGGACGGGGCTGTGGCCGGGGCCCAGGTGCCAGACGGAGGCGCGTCGGCGTCTCGGGGGCCCGAGAAACCCCTCGCGCCTGCTCCGTTGCCGCGCGGCGCTGACGCTCCACCCGTACGTCCGCCAGCAGGGGGCGCGCAGGCCGGTGCCGCGTCACCGAAGGTGGTCCCCGCGCCCATCGCGCGGGCGCCCGTGGCAGGAGGCCCCTCCGCGCCGGTCGCTGCCCGGAATGGGCCGCCCTCGCCAGGTGCGGACGCGGTGGGGTCGACCGTGTTGCTGCGCTCGAAGGCGGGCGTGGCCCAGTCCGCCTCGCCAGGCGTGCTCGCTGCCCAGCCGAAGCGGAAGCTGACGCCGCTCACGGTGGCGATGATGGTGGCGCTCGTCGCCGCCGTGGCCTTCGCCGTGTGGCCACGGCCGGATCCACGCGTGGAGGCGTCCCGAAAGCACGCCGCGCCCGCTGCTGGCGCGGAGTAGCGTCCTCCTTACGTGGAGGCGTCAGGCGCGATGAGCGAGAGGGCCTCGAGCTCGAGGCCGTGCTCGGACTGAATCCAGAACGTGCCTCGCCCCTCGGGCGACCAGCCGAGCCTCCTGGCCAGCAGGATGGCCTCGCGGGCGTCACAGCCTGACAGGACCGTGGGGCCGTGCCCTGTCAGGACTCGGACCGAACCCGACCTGCTGAGTTCGAGGCCCGACACGCCCGGACAGGACGCAACAGGGCGTTGGTGCGGCGCGTCAGGGAATACGTATCCTGATGAGGACTGACACGCTGGTTCATGTCATGTCCAACACCGAGCGTATGTGGGCACAGGGAGGGCAAGGGGCCCTCGGGGGGAGCCTGTCATCGCCGGTGGACCCACCGTGTGCGGCCGCGTCCCCCCGGGGCGGACGGCCGTCCAGGGCCCGGTTCCAGCCGAGAGGGGGGCTCGGCTGGGACCGGGGGCCCTGTGTGATGTAGCATCGCTGACAGTGCCGGGGGGAAAGGGGAGATGCGCGATGGTGGTGGAGGCTCCAGAACCCGGGAAACTATCGGCGATTCTCTTCACGGGCATTGAAGGCCCTGATGGGCTCTCATGGCGTGACGAATCGCTCCAGAACGACATGCGGGATGAGCATGCGCTGCTCGTCCGTGAGTTGTTGCCGCGCCATGGAGGGCGCGAGGTGAAGCGGCTGGAGGATGGCTTCCTCCTGGAGTTCGAGGGAGGCCCCTCGGCGGTGGACTTCGGTCTGGAATTGCAGCGCGTCCTGGATGCCCGCAACGGAGACGTGTCCGCCGAGCGCCGGGTCATCTTGCGCGTGGGTGTCCACCTGGGGATGGTGGTCCACCGCGACGGGGACGTGTTTGGAGAAGGCGTCAACCTGGCCGCGCGCATCGAGGCGCTGGCCCGCCCCGGCACGCTCTATGTCAGCGAGACGGTGGCGCGTCAGGTGGAAGGCCGCCTGGCTTCACCGCCGGTTCGCCTGGGCCGTGGCGAGATGAAGAACATCCGGTTGCCCGTGGCCGTCTACCGAATCGACCCGCCCGAGCACCGCCGCCGGATGCCGCTGCTGTCGCGCATGCGCTCCTTCTGGGGGCGCCGGAGCGCGGCGAACTGACGCGCACAAGCGCGGGCGGGCCTGGGCGAGCGGCGTTATAGAGGCCGCCCCATGCCCCAGCTCACACTCGTCGTCGGTTCGAAGAACTACTCATCCTGGTCCCTGCGGCCCTACCTCGCGCTGGCCCACACGGGACAGCCCTTCCAGGAGGTGGTGATTCCGCTGGCTGTTCCGGACACCGAGGACCGGATTGCCCGGTACTCCCCCAGCAAGCGCGTGCCGGTGCTCCAGCACGGCGACCTGACCATCTGGGACTCGCTGGCCATCTGCGAGTACCTGGCGGAGGCCTTCCCCCAGGCCCAGCTGTGGCCCCAGGACATGGCGGCTCGCGCGGTGGCCCGCGCCGTCACCGCGGAGATGCACTCCGGCTTCGGCGCGCTCCGGCAGCACATGAACATGAACCTGCGCGCGCGCAGCCCGGGCAAGGGCCGCGCGCCCGGTGTGGCGGAGGACATCGCCCGCGTCCAGGCCCTCTGGAATGACTGTCGCGGGCGCTTCGGCCAGGGAGGGCCCTTCCTCTTCGGCCGCTTCTCCATCGCGGACGCCTTCTACGCGCCCGTCGTCACCCGCTTCGTCACCTATGACGTGGCGCTGGACGCGGTGAGCGCGGCCTACCGCGACGCGGTGCTCGCGCTGCCCGCGCTCCAGAAGTGGACCGAGGAAGGGCGGAGCGAGCCCAGCATCCCGAAGTACGACTGAGCCCTCCTCCCAGCGCGCTACTTGCTCGCGGGGGCCGGCTTCACCTCTTCGACCCGGGTGGCGCCGTCCTTGTCCACCGCGAGCTTCAGGTGGGGCGTGCCCTTCGCATCATGCAGGACGATGCTCGCCACGCCCTCCTCCACGCCGATGACGATGCGCTCCTTCCAGTCGTGCCGGAAGGTGATGTTGGGCTTGCCCTGGATGAGCCCCATGCACATCGCCTCGTAGCCTTCCTCGCTGTCGAAGCAGAGGCCGTTGATGCCGATGCTGTCGAGCATCCCGAGCCCGCCGACCTCCTGCCCGGACGCATTCATGAACTGGATGCCGTAGGCCTTCACCGCGCGCTTGAGGCCCTTGGGGTCGGGCATGGGCGCCGCGATGCGGATGCGCGCCTGTCCGTGCTCGTCGACGATGTTCAGCTCACGCACGGACAGCGACGCGGCAGCGGGGGCGGTGTTCACGCTGGTGCACGCGCCGAGCAGACCCAGGGCGGAGCAAGCCGCCCACATCGACAGCCGGGGGAGACGGGAAGGGGACATCACGAGCAGACCTTTCGGAGGACGTCGAGGAGAGGACGCCACCGTAGGGAACCCGCGCACCGCCAGGGCCATGGCGGTGCGGTCATTTCGTCACGCTTTGGTCATGGCCGTCAGCTCAGCGCGCCGTCGCGCACGCGCGCGAACAGCGCGTCGTAGCGGCCTTCCGCGTAGAGCTGCACCAGCTCCGGGTAGCGGCCCTGGCGCAGCTCGCGCAGGTACGCGTACTTCGTGGCGTGGTAGCCCGCCACCGCCCAGGCCAGGCGGGAGGCCTCCGCGCCGCCGCGCCACAGCGCGCCCTTCAGCAGACAGTCGCGCGCCCAGGACGCCAGGCGCTGCACGCCCACGGGCTTGAGGCCGCGCTGCTCGGCATGGGCGCGCAGGGCCCACAGCAGGGCATAGCGGTCCTCCTTCTGCGCGCGGAACTCCACCGACGTGGCGAAGCGGTGCTCGATGAAGGCGCGGACGCGTCCGCCCGCCAGCTTCGGCAGGGCCTCGTGGACAATCTGCTCCGGCCGCCACACGGCCTTGTCCCGGCGCACCAGCCGCGCTCGCCACTGCGTGCGGTAGCGGAAGCGGTGTGCCCCCAGCTCGGCCCAGTCGCGGCGGGGCAGCCGGTACACGGCCTCCGTGGGCGACGAGGTCTTCCACGCGCGCAGTGTCTCCACTGCCTCGGGGCCCAGCAGCTCGTCCGAGTCGAGGAAGAAGACGTAGTCACAGGGCGCCAGGGCGTTCACCGCGGCCTCGCGCGCGGCGCCGTAGCCTCGCCACGCATGGGGCACGGAGCGCGCGCCCAGCGAACGCACCAGCTCCGCCGAGCCATCCGTGGCCCCGGAGTCCAGCGCCACCACGTCATCGCAGAGCGCCAGCAGCCCGCGCAGGCACGGCTCCAACGTGTCCCGGTTGTTCCGGTGGAGGACGTAGCCGCCCAGCTTCATAGACCCAGGGCCTTGAGCTGCGCGTCGAAGGCGTCAGCGGTGGTGAAGAGCCGGCCTTGAATCCCCACGGCCTCGGCGGCCTGGACGAACTCGGCCAGGTCGTCGAAGAAGACGGCCTCCTCCGGGGCGCAGCCCACGCCCGCCAGCGCGAGCCGGAAGATGTCCGGCTCCGGCTTCACGTGGCCCACCTCGCAGCTCATCACCACGCTGTCGAAGCGCTGGAGCACCGGCAGCAGCGGACGCAGGTAGGCGACGTGCAGCGCGTTGGTGTTGGACACCAGCCCCAAACGCACCCGGCCCACCAGCGACTCGATGCGCGGCAGCACGGCATCATGCAGCGTGAAGTGGCTGCTCCACAGCGGGGCGAACTCCGCCATGGGCAGGTCCACGTCCAGCGCGCGGCACACGTCCTGGCGGATGCCCTCCGCGCCCAGCACGCCCCGGTTGGCGTCCGTCCACCCCGCGCCCGTCAGCCGCCGGGCCACCTCCGCGGCCTCCAGGCCCGCGCGGGCGCCCAGCCGGGAGAAGAGCAGGGTGTTGTCGTGGAAGACGAGGACGTTGCCCAGGTCCAGCAGCACTGCCTTCACCTGCGCCATGCATGCTCCTTCAGATGCGATAAGCGCGGGCCACGTCCTGCATCTGCTCGGACACATCCTGGAGCAGCTTCGCCGCCCGGGTGGTGGCCGCCAGGCTCTCCTGGGTGTCGTTCATCATGGAGGACAGGTCCGTGACCGCGCTGAAAATCTGGGCGATGCCCGCGTTCTGCTGGCTCACCGCGCCGGCAATCTGCCGCACCGCGGTGGCGTTGTCCTGGATGATGGCGGCCAGCTCCTTCAGCCGCTCTCCGGTGCCGCGCACCTGCTCCAGGCCGTTCTCCATATGCGTGTAGCCCTGCTCCGTCATCTTCGCGGTGGAGAGGATGGCGCTGCTCAAATCGCCCAGGATTTCGCGCACCCGGTCCGTGGCCTGGATGGACTGGTCCGCCAGGCTGCGAATCTCGCGCGCCACCACGCCAAAGCCCTTGCCGTGCTCGCCGGAGCGGACGGACTCGATGGCGGCGTTGAGCGCCAGCATGTTGGACTGGTCCGCCAGGTCCTTCACTGTCTGGGTGATTCCGCCAATCTGCTGCGTGCGCTCGTTGAGCTGGGCGATGCGCTCCGTCATCTGCTCGGCCTGGGACAGGATTTCGGAGAAGCCGCCCAGGCTGTCCCGGATGGCCCCTTCGCCCGCGCGTCCCACCTCTTCGGCCACGGAGGCGCGATTGAGCACGTCCTCCGCCTTCTCCGAGGCCAGCATCGACGTCTGCTTGATTTCCTGCGCCGTCACCTGCGTCTGCTGGAGGGCCGCGGCCTGACGGGCCACGTTGCGCTCCTGCTGCGTCGACGCCGTCTGCAGCTCCGCCACCGTCTCACTGAGCACGCGCGTGCCGGTGTGCAGGCTCTGCGCCGTCTCCCGCAACTGGAACACCAGCAGGCCGAAGGCGCCGGCCAGCTCGCCCACCTCGTCGTTTCCGGCCTTCACGTCCAGCGTCTGCGTGAGGTCGCCCTCGCTCACCAGCCGCGTCACCGCCGCGCGCAGGGCCAGCACGGGACCGGAGATGCGGTGCGACAGCAGCCACGCGCCTACGACGGCCAGCACGATGAAGCACACCGCCATCAGCAGCGCCACCCGGTTCACGCGCACCACCGGGGCGTAGGCCTCCGCCGGGTCCACGCGCGCCACGAAGTGCCAGCCGTCGGCCACGTCGCGCACGTCCGTGCCGTTGACGGCCGTGACGGCCAGCAGCGCGTCATTGCCCTGGGCGTTCGCGCCGCGCGAGTCGTACAGCAGCGTGCCGTCCGGCCGCTGGAGGGTGATCGCGAAGCTCTTCAGGGCGCGCTGATGGGCACGGGCCAGCGCCGGCTGCACCAACTGGTCCACGTGCGCCCAGTCGAAGGCGGCGAGCAGCACGCCCATCCGGTGCTTGGAGATGGGGTCCAGCACCGGGAAGGCCAGCGACAGCACGTGGCCGGTGAAGATGGGGTGCTCCTCGGTGATGCCCTCGCTGCTGGTGCGCCCCTGCTGGGCCTCCGTGAACCAGGGACTGCGCCGCACCTCGTCCTGCCGGCGCAGGTATTCGTCGCGCAAGGCCGGAGTATTGGCGGAGATGGCGCGGCCGGTGTCGTCGAAGATGACGATGCCGTTGAGGGTGAGGTAGCGGCTCTGGAGCACGCCGAGCATGGCGTCGGCGGGCGACACGTCACCTCGCAGCGCGGCACGGACCGCGGGGTCCTCGGCCCAGCCGCGGGCGCTCGCCTCCCGTTCGGCCAGCGTCGACTCCAGCAGGTCCTTCACGCCTTCGGCCTCGCTCAGCAGCGACGCGTGAATCTGCTCTTCCATCACCTGCCGCGCGCTGCGGGCATGGAGCCAGGTCAGCGTCAGCAGCGGGACGACCGACAGCAGCGTCGCGTAGAGCGTGAGGCGTCCACGAAGGGACTTGGTTCCAGGAAGAGAAAGGGCCATGTGGCGCGGCGGGCAGCGTGCGGGGGCCTCCCAGAAAGGTCGGCCCTCGTCCTATACCAGAGCCCCGCGTCTCCAGGGCACCCCCGCGCCTGCCTGTTCAGATGACAGGCACTCGGTTGGGCAGCTCCTTCGCCGGGACGTTGGAGTAGTCCGAGTCCACGTCCAGGAGGACGCGCTGCCGGACCCGGGCGCTCAGCAAGCGGCGAATCCTCCCCAGGAATCCCGGCGGCGCCGCGATGACCAGCTTGTCGAAGTCGTGCCGGTCATGCGCCTTGTCCAGGAACACGGACAGCTCGCGGGCGAAGCGGTCGTGCTCCAGCTCCCTTCGTCCATTGGGCTCGTTCTCCGCCGGCGGGCCGTGCAGGGTGCCGGCATTGGGGTTGTCCGCCTGCTCAATCAGCTCTGCCTGACGGGCCCGACTCTCGTCGTGGTGGAACTCCTCCACCAGCCGCCAGTCCTCTTCCGCCTTCGCGTCCGTCGCGAAGAGGCGGGCCCGGCTTGCGTTCCCCACCAGAATCCAGAGCGTCCCATTCGCCATGTCGTGCGTCTCCTTGCGCTATAGAGTGGGAGATGCGGACCCCTCCGGGCCAAGGCAAGCTTCCCCAGACGAGCCGCACGCACGCCGAGCGCAGGGCAGGCAGCCAGGCCGCGCATCGTTGACGGGTTTTGCGGGGACTGGGGGCGCCCCGGGCGCCGCATTCCGTTGCGCGGAGCGTCGCGATACAAGAGGGAGCCATGCGTATTTCCGTTGCTCCCGTCACTGCCCTGCTGGCGCTCGCGCTGCTGGCTGCTCCCTCGTGGGCTCAGGAACAGGGTGGGCTGGGCCTGGACCTCACCTCGGACGCCCCCGCCGAGCAGCAGGGAATGGACATGGGGTTGGACCTGCGTCCCAGCAACCCCAACGCGGACCTCCTGCCTCGCTTCGCGTTGGTGGGGCTGTACGCGACGGAGCGCGCGGGTGCGCAGCAGGCGTCGAACTGGTTGGAGGCCCTGGCGCGCGGGGCGCTGTCCTCCGCCATGGTGGCGCAGGCGTCGGACCTGGTGGAGACGCGTGAGCGGCTGGCGGAGGGCCACGACGCGGCGGTGCGCTGCGCGGAGGCCGCGTGCTTCGCCGAGCCCGCGGAGTTGCTGGACGCGGACCTGCTGACCACCGCGCGTCTGTCTTTGGAGGATGCGGGCTGGACGCTGCGGACGTGGACCTACGACAGGGACCTCCGCGTGGTGCACGAGGACTTCGTGACGGGGCGCAGCCCGCGCGACGAGGACTTCGTGAACGAAGCCGCCGCGATGCTGTCCAAGCGCCTGGCGGCGTTGGCCCGGCCGCGCGCGATGCTGACGGTGAACGTCAACGTGCCGCAGTCGGTGGTGAAGGTGGGCGAGCGCATCGTGGGCGTGGGCAGCGTGGAGGTGCGCCAGGCGCCCGGCGCGGTGGTGGTGGAGGTGTCCGCGGACGAGTACGGCACCCAGACGCGCACCCTGGACCTCATGCCCGGCGCGCGCGAGACCGTGGACGTCATGCTGGAGATTTCCGGTCCGGCGCCGGATGGACCTCCCGATGATTCCGTGGTCGGCGTGGCGTCTTCCCAGAAGGCGCCTCGCAAGTCCCTCTTCAAGCGGCCCGCGCTCTACACCGCGCTGGTGGGACTGGCCGCGGTGGGGGCGGGTGTGGTGATGGGCATGGCCGCCAAGGACGTGGAGAAGCGCGGGGGCGACGCGGATGGGGACGGCATGTTCGACGTCACTCGCAAGGAGCGGCTGGACGCGCAGTCCCAGGCCAATCTGGCCACGGCGCTGCTGGTGGGCGGAGGCGCGGTGACGGCGGGCAGCGTGGCGTGGCTGGTGCTGGTGCCCGCGCGCAGCGCGCCCGCATCGACGTCCGTGGCGCCCGGAAGCGGCGGTGGCGCCTCCACGTCCCTGCACATCATGGTCGGCGGGAGTTTCTAGAGCCTATGAAGACCTTCGAATCCCGGCTGCGCGTGTGGTGTGGCCTGTTGCTCGTCGCGGGCGCGGTGGGCTGTACGGTGAATTTCCCGGACGACGTGCCCTACACGTGCACGGAGACCGCTGACTGCGGCGGTGACGGCTACGTCTGCACGTCTCTGCCGGACAACGGGCCGCGGTACTGCTGCCTGCCGGACCCCGCGGAGGTCTGCAACGGCCTGGACGACGACTGCGACGGCCTGGTCGATAACCTGGAGACCGCCTGCTATACGGGGCCGGAAGGCACACGCGACGTGGGTCTCTGTCACGCCGGTGAGTCCATCTGTACCCGGGAGACGAGCATCGCGTGTGTGGGGCAGGTGCTGCCCGGCACTGAAATCTGCAATGGCCTGGATGATGACTGCGACGGGACAGCGGACGAGGACTTCGACCTGAAGACGGACCCGGGCCACTGCGGCGCCTGCAACAACGATTGTTCCTTCCTCCAGGACTGCGTGAATGGCGAGTGTGTGCGCCGTCAGGAGCGGGACTGCGCCAACGGCCAGGACGACGACGGGGACGGCTTCACGGACTGCCAGGACCGTGTGGACTGCCCCACGAATACACAGTGCGGGCCTCTCAGGTCGAATGACGAAAACGATTATCCGCGCTGCCAGGCGAACGGAGTCTGTCTGTGATGAAATCGGCTCCCGTGCGTCAATGTCCGCCATCCCGCACTCACCGAGGGTGGGTGGCGTCCCTGGGAAGACAGAGTGCAGATCCAGGGTTGCTGTTTGCCTCGGACATGGAAATTTCTTCTCATCATGGGCTCCGATGACGCCTTCATGCAGACCGTGCAGTCCAGTGCCGAGGCCCCCGTGAGTGACGCGGAGCCCCGAGCCAGTGACGAACTCCAGGAGGGCTCCACGCTGGGGAACTACCAGCTGGAGCAGCTCCTGGGCGAAGGGTCCATGGGCCGGGTGTTCCAGGCGCGGCACACGCGGCTGGGGCGCCAGGTGGCGCTCAAGGTCCTGCGGCCGGAGCACGCGCGGGACGGCGGCTTCGTGCGGCGCTTCTTCCAGGAGGCCCGCACCGTCAATCAAATCAACCACGAGCACATCGTGGAGATTTTCGACTTCGTCGACGAGAGCGCGACGGGCGGGCACGTCTACTGCGTGATGGAGCTGCTGCGCGGACAGAGCCTGAGCTCACTGGCGCAGGCGGAGCCGCTGACGCTGGCGCGCATCCAGCGCTTCGTGGTGCAGGTGTGCGCGGCGCTCGGTGCGGCCCATCAGGTGGGCGTGGTGCACCGGGACGTGAAGCCGGACAACCTCTTCGTCATCCACCGCGCGGGCCAGCCGGACTTCGTGAAGGTGTTGGACTTCGGTGTGGCGAAGCTGCTCACCGCCGAGGGGGGCACCACCGGGACGGTGGACGGCACCATCATCGGGACGCCCGCGTACATGGCGCCGGAGCAGGCCGCGGGCCTTCCGGTGGATGCGCGCTCCGACATCTACGCGGTGGGCAACATCCTCTACGAACTCATCTCCGGCAAGCCGCCCTTCCAGGCGCCGGCCTTCGGCCATCTGGTGGTGCAGATCATCACCCAGCCGCCGCCGCCGTTGCCCTCGCACCTGCCGTCCGGCGAGCCCGTGCCGCCGCAGCTTGCGGAGCTGGTGATGCGCTGCCTGTCGAAGGAGCCCGAGGCCCGGCCGCAGAGCCTGGCGGAGGTGACGACGGCGCTCCTCCTGTTGCCCGCGTCCGCCCAGGCGCTGACGCCCGCGCCCGCCGAGCTGGCGCTGGAGGCCTCCGAGCGGCCCACGCACAAGGTGCGGGTGGCGGTGACGGGGCGCTGGCACCGCCGGGCGGTGGTGTCTGTGGGGACGGCGGCGTTGGTGGTGGTGGCCGCGGTGGTCACCTGGTCCGGCATGCAGCCGGAGCCGGAGCCCGCCCCTGCTGAGGCCCCAGTGGCCCAGGTGGCCGAAGTCGTGGGCCGGCCCGCCGCCGCGCCCCAACTGCTTCCGCCCGTCACGCTCACGGTGCGCTCCTTCCCGGAGGGCGCGCAGGTGCTGCGCCTGGACACGGGCGAGCTGCTGGGCGTGACGCCGCTGGTGAAGCAGGTGTCCGGTGAGTCCGCGCCGCTGCGCCTGCGTGTGGAGCTGGCCGGCTATGCCCCGCTGGAGCGGATGGTGGACCTGGACAAGCACGCCGAGTTGGAGGTGCCGCTGGTGAAGGCGCTGCCTTCGCCCCGGCAGAAGCCCGCAGCCGGGACGCAGCGCGACACAGGCAAGAAGAGCCGCGAGCGCCCTGTCGCGCACTAGGTGTCGCGGTGGCCCCGCCCTGGGAGGCGGGGCCTGCGCCCACTCAGCGGGGCGGCGCCGTCTGGGCGAGCACCTGGGCGGCGATGCGGCCAATGCGCTCGTCGAAGTCCTCCGCCTCGTGGAAGGTGAGACGCACGTCGCCCACGTGAAGCTGCACGCCGGGCTGGAGCACGGTGGGCTGCTCCGGCTCCAGGGCCGTGCCGCCCAGCGTCACCGTCCGGGAAGCGGCCACGCGCGTCACCGTCCAGCGTCCTTCCAGGGTGGGGGACAGGTGGAACTGCTCGCGCGACACGGTGGCGTCATTGACGACCAGCGCATTGTTCGATGCCCGGCCCAGCCGCAGCGGGCTGCCGTCCGTCTGGCCCACCAGTTCGAAGCACAGGGCATCTCCGGCGGGCAGGCAGTCCCGCAGGTCCGTCAGCGGCAGCCGCGTGGCGGCCACGTTGCCCTCCACCACTTCGGGGACATTCCAAGCGCCCGCCTCCCACACCAGCCACGGGTGTGGGTACTTGGCGCGAAACTTCTCTTTGAGAGCCATGTGCTGCCTCACGAGCAGCGAGAGCAGCAGTGCGCGAGCCATGCGGGTTGAATAACCTTCCTCCCCCGTCGCGGCCCGAGAAGGTGCGCGTGGGGGGCCATGGGATGTCAACGAATGGCCAGATGCGGGTGGGATGCCCCACTCGCGCCCGGGCCGACCCCTGTAGTACACCCGCGACCGCCTCCTGTCCCCCGGACAAGGCATTCCCGCCTCCTGGAAGATTCGATGCGTCGCCTGCTCGCCGCCGTGTTCTGCGCCGCCGTCGTGCTGGCGGCTTGTGAAGACGATTCCCCACCGCCTCCCACGCCGCCGCCTCCCTCCACGGAGACGTACCCGGACGCGGGCACGCGCCCGGACGCGGGCACCCAGGAGCCCTGGGCCTGCCAGCGGAGCACGACGGTGCACAACGCGCCCATGAGGCTGCTCACCCGGCTGCAACTGGAGATGAGCCGCGCCACGTCCTCCGCGCAGCGCACGGAGGCCATCGACCGCTTCGTGGCGGAGGTGGAGGAGCAGGGCGGCCGGCCCCTGGTGAGTGACGTCAACGCGGGTCGTCCTCGCGTGGCCTTCTTCGTGCGAGGCGAGGCGGGCCGGGACACCTTCGTCGCCGGCGACTTCAACGGCTGGTCCGCCACGGCCACGCCGCTGGTGCAGGTGCGGGACACCGACCTGTACGTGGCGGAGGTGGAGGTGCCGCGCACCGGCCCGCAGCCCTACAAGCTGGTGAAGGACGGCGACTTCATCGCGGACCCGGGCGCGCGCCACGTCGCGTGGGACGACTTCAACCGGCACGACGTAGGGCAGTTCAACTCGCTCATCTACCCAGAGCTCCAGGACGCCGCGAAGGGCCGGCTCACCGCGTGGTACGGCGTGCCCGCCACGGTGTTGGGGGATGCGCGCGACGTCTTCGTCTACATGCCGGCGGCGTATGACGGGCCGGAGTGCCCGTCCCTGCCGGTGATGTACCTCCACGACGGCAACGAGAGCCTGACGCGCGAGTCCTTCGCGGAAGCGGCGGACACGCACTACGCGGCGCGGCCGGCGGACTCGGCGGTGCTCGTCTTCGTGGCGCTGCCGGACCAGTCCGTGCGTCTGGCGCAGTACACCTTCCCGCCCGCGCGCGCGCCGGGCTGGCCCACGCCGCGCGGGGATGACTACCTGGCCTTCATCCGCGACGACCTGATGCCGCGCGTGGAGGCGTCCTTCCGCGTGAAGACGGGCCCGCAGGAGACGGGCATCGCCGGCGCGTCGCTGGGCGGCCTCATCTCCGTGTACGCGGGCTTCCAGATGCCGGAGACGTTCGGCTTCGTGGGCTCCCAGTCCGGCACGCTGTTCTGGCCCCATGACGGCGTGGTGGACCGCGACGACGGCAACGCGATGATTGTCCGCGCGAGCCAGGAGCCGGTGGTGCCGGTGCGCTTCTACGTGGACCACGGCTCGCCCGTGGCGGGCTGCACGCGGGACGGCGAGGAGGGTGGGGACGACTGCCAGTCCAACCTGCAGTTCGTGGAGGCGCTGCGCGGCCGCGGCTACGGCGTGGCCCACTGGAACGAGCCCGGCGCCGAGCACGACTGGGCCTTCTGGAAGCGGCGCTTGCCGAAGCTGCTGTGCCACTTCCGCAACGCGGCCCCGGCGGTGTGCGGCCTGTAGTCCGGCCTCACAGCTTCGCGACGATGGCGCGGGCCAGCCGGTCCGCGGCCCCCGCGTCGAGCGACAGGAACAGGCGCGGCTCTGTGGCCTCCAGCTCTTGCAGCCGCGACTGGCCCGCGTTGTCGGTGGCCACGTCCACGCGGGCGTAGAGCAGGGGGCGGCCCACCGCTTCCAGCACGGACTCCGCCAGCCGCAGCTCGGCTGCGTCCTCGGGCGTGAAGGCGGTGGGCTCGGAGAAGCCGCGCGGCGCGTCCAGCCGCGTGGGGGGCCGGCGCACCGCGTGGCTGAGGACGCCGTCGAAGAAGACGTAGCTGCGCTCGCCCTCCGTTTCGAAGGCGGTGAGGTAGGGCTGCACCATGACGTCGCCCTCGCAGGTCAGCTCGGCCAGCCGGGCGGTGGCGGCGTGGGCCTCCGCGCGCGGGAAGACGTGCGTCTTGAGCGCTCCCGCGGACACGGCGGGCTTGAGCACCACCGCGTCCCAGCCGTGCCTGCGCGCCAGCTCGCCCACATCGAGCGTGTCGCCCCTGCGCACCCAGGTGGTGGGCGTCACCAACACGCCCTTCTCCTCCAGCTCGCGCAGGTAGTGCTTGTGCGTGTTCCAGCGCAGCACGGGCGCGGGATTGTGGAGCTGCGTGAGGCGGCCCACCTTGTCCGCCCAGGCGACGAAGGCGTCGCGGCGCAGGTGGCTGTCCCACGTGTTGCGCACCAGGGCCAGCCGCACCGTCTTCCAGTCCATGGCCGGGTCATCCCAGACGACGGGCCGGGCCTCCACGCCCAGGGCCGCGAGCGCGGGCAGCAGCGATGCGTCAAAGGCATCGAGTTGAGGCAAGCCTTCGAAGGTGAGGACAGCGACGTCCATGACGTGGGCTCCCGGTGTTGAAACGTGCGGCGGCTTGTAGCGCGTGCGGCACCTGCGCGCAGGGCCCTCGCGGTGCGTCAAGGGCAGGGTGCGGGCCAGTCCGACAGGTAGGCGTTGAACACCCCGTACTTGAGGTGAGGTGAGCGGCGTACTCCACGGCACATTCGCGTGCGCGGATGCTTGGGAACTGGACCTGTGCGGTCAGGTGTCGCTGAAATGTTTCAAGGGGTACGCTCTTCGCGTGCCAAGGACCTGTCACCTTCCCTCCGGCCGGCTCCGCCGGGAGACCCACGAGATGCGAATGTCCCCACGTTTATTACTCGCCGCGCTAGGCGCGGTCCTCCTCTTCCACGCCGGATGCGGCGACGAGCCTGGCTGTGAGGGTGCGAGCTGCAACCCGCAAGCGGTCTGCGGCAACAACACCGTGGAGCAGGGCGAGCAGTGCGACGATGGCAACAAGGTGGACGGCGACGGCTGTGAGTCCGACTGTACGCGGACGCCCGCGCCGGCCGCGGTATGTGGCAACGGCCAGCTGGAAGGCGAAGAGGTCTGTGACGACGGCAACACGGCGGACGGTGATGGCTGTCAGGCGGACTGCTCGCTGACGCTGACCCAATGCCCCGCGGCCAACGCGCCCGCGCTTCCCGACGGCGCCACCTGCGCGGTGACGCAGCAGGGCTCCGCCGCGCGCCTCTTCACGGGCGTGGTGCTGAAGGACGGCGAGACGCTGGTGGGCGGCCAGGTGCTGGTGGATGCACAGGGCATCATCCAGTGCGCCGCCTGTGACTGCTCCGCCACGGCGGGCGCCGCCGAGGCCACGCAGGTGTCCTGCCCCGGTGGTGTCATCTCCCCGGGCCTGGTGAATCCGCACGAGCACATCACGTATCCGATGGAGCCGTACGTCGGCACCGAGGAGCGCTACGAGCACCGCCACGAGTGGCGCACGGGCCGCAACGGCCACACGCGCATCAACAGCCCCGCGGCCAGCGCCGCGGACAACGTTCGCTGGGGCGAGCTGCGGCAGATGATGGCGGGCGCCACCTCCATGGCGGGCGCGGGTGGCCAGGCCGGTCTGCTGCGCAACGTGGACGTGAACAACACCGCGCTCCAGGAGGGTCTGGGCGAGGGTGTGGTGAACTCCGACACCTTCCCGCTGGGTGACACCAGCGGCAACATGATTGCGTCGGGCTGTGGTTACGGCTCGATGCCGACGACGAGCTCGCTGCCGCGTTCGGCCGCGTACCTGCCGCACGTCTCCGAGGGCATCTCCGCCGCGGCGCAGAACGAGTTCCTCTGCCTGTCCACGGGCCCGAACAACGTGATGCAGCCGCGCACCGCCGTCATCCACGGCATCGGCCTGACGGCGAAGGAAATCCGCGTCATGGCGGAGAACGGCACCGGCCTCATCTGGTCGCCCCGCTCGAACATCTCGCTGTACGGCGACACGGCCATGGTGTCGGCCTACAAGAACCAGGGCGTCACCATCGCGCTGGGCACCGACTGGCTGCGCTCCGGTTCCATGAACCTGCTGCGCGAGCTCCAGTGCGCGGACTACCTCAACACTTCGCACTACGCGCGGACCTTCAGCGACCAGGACCTCTGGCGCATGGTGACGTCGAACGCGTCGGACCTGGTGGACACGTTCGAGAAGACGGGCCGCATCGCCGAGGGCAAGGTGGCTGACCTGGCCATCTTCCAGCTGCGGACCTTCACCCGCTCGCCGCACCGCGCGGTCATCACCTCGAACCCCGAGCACGTGGTGCTCACGATGCGGGGTGGCAAGGCGCTCTACGGTGACCAGGCGCTGATGGCCGGGCTCCGCGGCGCGGACACCTGCGACACGCTGGACGTGTGCGGCGCCTCGAAGGAAGTCTGCCTCCAGTCCGAGATTGGCAAGAACTTGGCGGCGCTGACGTCGGGCGCCACGGCGAAGTACCCGCTGTTCGCGTGCGGTACGCCGGAGAACGAGCCGACGTGCTCGCCCCGCCGTGCCTCGCTGGATTCGCGCTGGCCGGCCGTCGTGAACAACTCCACCAGCTACACCGGTGAGGTTCGCGCCGCGGACAAGGACGGGGACGGGCTGGTGGACTCCGTCGACAACTGCCCTGCCATCTTCAACCCCATCCGCCCCATGGACAATGGCAAGCAGGCGGACTCGGATGGCGACGGGATTGGCGACGCGTGCGACCCCTGCCCGCTGGAGGCGGGTGACGCCTGCACGTCGTTCACCGTGGGCGACGATGACCACGACGGCATCGTGACGTGGCAGGACAACTGCCCGTTCGTTGCCAACCCGGACCAGGCGGACGCGGACGGCGACGGCAAGGGTGATGCGTGTGACGCGTGCTCCAGCGTTCCGAACCCGGGCGACCTGGGCTGCCCCGCCACCATTCACGAGCTGAAGACGCCCGTGGGCGGCAGCCTGCCGCTGGTGGGCAAGCCGGTGTCCATCCTGGACGTCGTCGTCACCGGTGTGGTGAAGGGCGGCGCGAGCTCCCAGGGCTACTGGGTGCAGACGTATCCGCTGCCTTCGGGCACGAGCGTGGATAACTCCGGTCTCTACGTGTACTCGCCCAAGGGCGACCTCGCCGCGGGTGATCGCATCGACATCACCACGGGCGTGCTGACCGTCTACTTCGGCCTGCCCGAGCTGACCGAGGTCAAGTACGTCAAGCGCAGCTCCGGCAACGAGGTTCCCGCGCCGGTGGTGGTCACGACGGCCGACATCCGCACCGGTGGCCCGCGTGCCGCCGCGCTGGAAGGCGTGCTCGTGGAGGTCCGCGACGTGGCGGTCAACACGGGGGTGGACGAGTTCGGCCAGTTCCTGGTGAACGAGGCGGGTGACGCCGGTCAGCCGGGTCTGATGATTGACGACCAGGCCTATGCCTTCCCGGTCCCGTCCATTGGCACGCGCTTCGGCGCGCTGCGCGGCGTGCTGACGTACAACTTCAATGACTCCAAGCTGGTGCCGCGCTTCCAGGCGGACATGCCGCTGCCGCCGCCGTCGCTGACGGGCTTCGGTCCGAACGGCTATGCGCGCGTGGGTGGCACGGGCCCGGTGAACACCTTCCCGCAGGCGCTGACGCTGACGCTGTCGTCCGCCTACGCGGAGGCGCTCGACGTCGTCATCACCTCCTCCAACGAGAGCGCGCTGAGCGTGCAGGACGGCCGCATCACCATCCCCGCGGGTCAGACGTCCGCGACGGTGCAGGTGAACGCGGTGGCGCCCGCGCAGAGCGTGACGCTGACGGCCACGCTGGGCGGCTCCGCGCAGACGGCCACCATCCGGGTGCTGGGGGCCGACGAGCAGCCCGAGGTGGTAGGCGTCACCCCGGGTGACGTGACGATGGTGCCCGGCGGCGAGGTGGTCTTCACCGTGCAGCTGGACCGTCCGGCGCCCGCCAACGCCACCGTGGCGCTGAGCGTGAATCCGGCGACGGGCTTCGGCACCTTCGTTCCGGCGAACGGCACGCTCACCGTGACGGAGAACGCCACGGAGGCGGTGTTCTCCTTCATCACGGACGCGGCGGCCACGGCCACCGAGCCCGGCACGGTGACGGCGAGCATCGGCGCGAGCAGCGCGAGCGGCACCGTGACGCTGGACCAGAATGCGCCGCGGCTGACGGCCCTGTCGCCGTCCTCGGCGGTGACGATTCCGGCGGGCGGGACGCAGACGTTCACCCTGACGGTGGACCGTCCGGCCGCGCAGGACACGGTTGTCGAGCTGGCGGTGGTGCCGGGGGCGGGCGTGCAGAACTACGGCACGGTGCCGGCCTCGGCCACGATTCCGGCGGGCGCCACGGAGGTGACCTTCACCTTCACGGCGGACGCGCAGGGCGAGGGCACGGGCACGGTGTACGCCTCGCTGTACGGCATCACCCAGACCACCGAGCTCACGGTGCTTCCGCCTCCGCCCGCGCTCAGCGCGGTGACGCCGTCGGTGGCCACCGTCTACTTCGGCACGCAGCAGGTCTTCACGGTGGCGCTGGACCGTCGGGCTCCTGCGGGTGGCATCACGGTGGACGTGGCGCTGGAGCCGGCCACGGGCATGGGCGAGCTGTCGAGCTCGACGGTGAGCATCGCGGAAGGCCAGACGACGGGCACCGTGACGTTCACCGCGGGCGACGAGGACGCCCAGGGGCGGCTGATTGCGTCCTACGCGGGCGTCACCCGCGGGGTGGACATCACCATCGCGGACCGGCCCGCCGTCGGCCATATCGTCATCAGTGAAATCTCCGCGCGCGGCGCGACGGCTCAGAACGATGAGTTCATCGAGCTGTACAACCCGACGGGCGCGGACATCACGCTGAACGGCTGGAAGGTCCAGTACAAGAGCGCGGCGAGCACGTCGAACTACTCCGGTTCGGTGGACATCCCGGACGGCACGGTCATCAAGGCCTACGGCTACCTGCTCCTCGCGCACAACTCGGGCTACACCGGGACGGTCACGAAGGACGTGGGATACCCCTTCGACATGTCGGCCTCGGCGTCGGGTGGCGGCCATGTCCGCATCGGCCCGAACCTCAAGGCGGACAGCCTGGATGACCCAAACACGGTGGACAAGGTGGGCTACGGCACTGCGAACCAGCCCGAAGGCAGCGCGGCCCCCGCCCACCCGGGCGCGGGTGGCAGCCTCGAGCGCAAGGCGCGTCCGAACTCCACTGCGGAGACCATGGCGGAGGGCGGCGCCGATGCCCTGGCTGGCAACGGCCATGACATGGACGACAACGGGAGCGACTTCATTGTCCGCACCGCGCGTCAGCCGCAGAATTCGCAGAGCCCGGCGGAGCAGCCGTAGCCGCCAGGCATCAAGGGGACAGGGCTGAAGTGCCGGCCCTGTCTCCGTAAGGTTTCAAGCGGGCGGAACCCTGAGATGGGGTTCCGCCCGTTTCATTTTGAGCTGGGCATGTGCCCGGGCACTGGCTGGCATTGCCGCGTCAGAGATGTCAGGACTGGCTGGCATTGACGCAGTCGAAGCCTGTGGTCTGCACGAGTCCCGCTTGGTGTATCAGCATGACGGCGCGGTACAGCGGGTCGTAATCCACGGAGGCGCGGAAGAGGTTCTGGTGCACGAGCATGCCCAGGAGCCCGCCCAGGAGGCTGTGCGCGGCGGCGAGTGCGTCCACGTCCTGCCGGAACTCCCCCAACTGCTGCCCGTGACGGATGAGGCGCTCCAGCGTCGTCGCGTAGAGGGCCAGCTTGTCTCGGATGGCCTCCGCTACCTGGTCATTGGAGTCGGCGGCCTCGGCTGCGAGCATCGCGAAGAAGATTCCGTATTCGCGGTGCTCGCGAAGGAGGAGGTGTGTCCGCTCGCAGATGGCTTGGAATTGCTCCCGCGCCGGAAGCTCGCGGTCGTCTCCAGGCAGTTGAAAGGCTCTCAGACAGCGCTGGTGCAACTCTTCAATCGCAGCCAGCAGCAGGTCTTCCTTGGTGGGGAAGTGCCAGTACAGCGCTCCGGGCGTCATCCGGATGGCGCGGGATAGGTCCGCCATCGTCGTGGCGAGGAAGCCTCGCTTCGCGAAGAGGTGGATGGCCGCTTCCAGAATGTCCATGCGCGTGCGCGCAGCACGCTCTTGTTTCAGCTCTCGTTGGGCGGGTTCCCTGGCCATACCCGCCGAATCTATGCATCACGCCAGGAGTGTCACCCGGACGATCTCCGGCGGCGCTCCGACGCGGAGCGGCGGACCCCAGAAGCCTGTTCCCCGGCTGACATACAGGTGCCGGTCTCCTTCGTGAAACAAGCCCGCGTCGTGCTCCCAGATGGCGGAGACCGCCAGCGTGAAGGGGAAGAACTGTCCCCCATGCGTGTGTCCGGAGAGCTGCAAGCCCATTCCCTCCCGCGCCGCCACCTTCCAGTTCGACGGCTGATGCGCGAGCAGCACCGAGGCCCGTTCGACATCCCGGCCCGCCGTCGCCGCCGCCAAGTCATAGCCTTGCGAAAACCCCATCTTGCCCGCCGACCAGTCGTCCACACCCACCAGGTCGAATGACGCGGCCGTGTCGCCAATGCGCACGTGACGGTTGCGCAGAACATGCACATTCATACGCTCCAGCGCTTCAGCCCAGGCAGCGTCGCTCCAGTAGTACTCGTGGTTTCCCGTGACGAAGTAGGTGCCGTGGCGTGACTTCAGCTCGGACAGCGCAGAGACCGCTGGGGCCAGCGATGCGACGTGTCCGTCCACCAGGTCGCCCGTGATGCACACCAGGTCGGGGCGCAATGCGTTGCAGCGGCGCACCAGCTCGTCCATGAAGCGGCGCCGGATGACCGGGCCCACGTGGATGTCACTCAAGTGGACAATGCTGAAGCCATCCAGCGACTTGGGCAGCCCCGGCAGCTTCACCGCCACCTCGTTCACCACGGGCGGATGGAAGGCGCTCCACATCCCGAAGCCCGTCACGCCACCCGCGGCCAGCACTGCTCCGCCGGCTGTCGCCCGAGCAAGGAAGCGTCGGCGTTCCACATCCACCGGTGATGGAGCCTCGGACGTGGCGCCGCCGGGCCTTTCCGTCATCGCCACCGGAGGAGCTTCGGCGTGCGTCGCCGCCGCGCCGTGTCCACTGGTCGCCAGGGCTTTCGGAGTCACTGACACGGACTCCGTGCCCGTCGCCGCCAGCGTGCCGCCACCCTGTGCCGAGCCACCCACCGCATGTGCATGGGACACCGAGGCCGACTCGCCACCGCGCAGCTCCACCACCGCCGTCTCGCCGCGCGAACCCCACCTCCGTGCCGCCACCTTGCGCGCCGCGCCCAACACTCCGAGCGCGAGCATCAGGTAGATGGCCATGCCCATCCACGTCCACACCGCCGTGGCCACGGCGAAGGTGGAGTCCATGGGAAGGAAGCGCGTCACGGACCACGACAGCACCAGCAGTGTGCCCAGCACCGTCATGACGCTCATGCCCACGCGCCGCCATGCGCGGTGCTCCGACGTGGCCGCGAAGAGGCGCCGGTACAGGTAGACGTGGACGGCGACCGTGGCGATGCCGGTGACGAGGGCGAAGAGGATGAAGCGCGCGGTGTCCATGCAGTGCGCCATCCTGACCCGTGCGCGACGCGCTACAATGCAATCCGCGTGAAGAAGTGTGAACACCTCGTACACGGACATCGCATCAATCCGCGTGGGGTGTTCGCAGCTGGGGCAATCGCGACCCGAACCCACGTCGCATGCGATTGCAGCATGCAGCCAAGAGAGCGCCTGAGCCGTTCTCGCGATACAAGTGACAGCGTGTTGGCCGTATACACCGGCCTGCCCGAAAGCCACTGAAGGGTTGCCGCGTGTGTAACGGCGAACCGCCTGGCTGACGCGCATGCACCACCTCCTCGAGGAGACCCCCATGCCCCCTGACCTGATGGCGGGAACGCGCCGCCTGTTGACGTGCCTGTTGAGCGCCTTGCTGATGGTTGGCTGCGAGCCCTCGGGGGAGCTCGCCATGCCGGAGACGCCACACGCCACGCGCACCCAGCGCGTGGTCGTCACGGCCCCGCCGATGCGCATCGCCGCGGGTGCCCAGCACTCGCTGTATCTGTCACCCGGAGGCGACGTGTGGGCCTGGGGCGGCAATGGCTCCGGCCAGCTTGGCGGGGCGGAGACGTCCCTCCAGGGACTGGCGCCAGTGCGGCTGGCGGCGCTGGGGGACATCGTGTCGGTGGTGTCCGGAGACGCCCACTCGCTTGCACTGGGCGCGGATGGCTCGGTGTGGACGTGGGGCGGCAACAGCTCCGGGCAGCTCGGTGATGGCACCACCACTGATCGCGCGACGCCGATGCGGGTGGCCGGCCTGGACAGCGTGGTGGCGGTGGCCGCCGGAGACTTCCACTCGTTGGCGCTGCGCGAGGACGGCACGGTGTGGGCGTGGGGGACGAACTTCCACGGACAGCTCGGCCGGGGACACACGCAGCCGGGGCTCACGCCCGAGCGGGTTCCCGGGTTGCAGGGCGTGGTCGCGCTCGCCGCGGGCTTCGACTTCACCCTGGCCGTACTGGAGGACGGCACGGTGCGCGCGTGGGGCTCCAACGGCTCCGGCCAACTGGGCGACGGTACCTTCACCCAGCGCCTGTCTCCCGTGAAGGTCTCCGAGCTCAGCGGCATCACCGAGGTGACGGCGGGCACCTACCACGCGCTGGCGCTGGCCAAGGACGGCGGCGTGTGGACGTGGGGCAGCAATGCCTCCGGACAGCTCGGGGATGGCACGTGGAATGACCGCGCCGTTCCCATGCAGGTGCCGGAGCTTGAGCGGGTGAAGGCCGTGGCTTCCATGGACTCGGATTCGCTGGCGCTGCTCGACACGGGCGACGTGTTCGCGTGGGGGGCCAATGGCTCCGGCCAACTGGGCGATGGAGACACCACCGACCGCGCCACGCCGGGACCGGTGCCGGGGCTGAATGCGGTGGCCTCGGTGGTGGGCGGCGCGCAGCACGCGCTGGCCTTGCGAAAAGACGGCACGCTCTGGGCCTGGGGCGGAGGCATGTCGGGCCAGCTGGGCCACGGCGGCTCCGAGCGCCACGTGGTGCCCGCGCCGGTGATGCGCCTGGCGGGCGTGACGTCGATGGCGACGGGCAGCTTCCACTCCCTGGCCGCGCTGGGGGATGGCTCCGTCTGGGCCTGGGGCCGCAACACCTATGGGCAACTGGGTGATGGCAGCACGGCCGAGCGCCACGCCGCGGTGCGCGTGGAGGGGCTCGGCGGCGTTCGCAGTGTCGCCTCGGCCGCCCACCATTCGCTCGCCGTGGGCATGGATGGGACGGTCTGGGCATGGGGGCGCAACGCCGCCGGACAGTTGGGGGATGGCACCACGCGCGACCGCGCCCGGCCCGTCGCGGTGTCGGGCCTGACGTCGGTGACGGCGGTGGCCGCGGGCGGCAGTCACGTCCTGGCGCTGCGCAGCGACGGCAGCGTGTGGGCCTGGGGCTACAACGCGCTGGGACAGCTGGGGGACGGCACGACGGTGGACCGGTTGACGCCGGTGCGCGTGTCGGGGCTCGGTGCGGTGGTGGCGGTGGCCGCCGGTTCGTACTTCTCCATGGCCCTGCAGTCCGACGGCACGGTGTGGACGTGGGGCGAGGGCTTCGAGGGACAGCTGGGGGACGGCGGTGGCGTGCAGCGACTGAGTCCGGTGCGCGTGGAGGGACTGGCGAACGTCACCCGCGTGGCGGCGGGCTCCGCGCATGCGCTGGCCGTGCGCGGCGACGGCACGGTGTGGGCATGGGGCGACAACGGGGAAGGGCAGCTCGGGGACGGCTCCTGGGCGGACCGCTTCCGTCCGGTGCAGGTGCCGGGGCTGCAGGGCATCACCGCCGTCAGCGGTGGCCGCTCCCACTCCATGGCGTTGCAAGGCGATGGCACGGTGCGCGCGTGGGGCTACAACGGTTACGGCCAGCTCGGAGACGGAACGCTCACCTCGCGCGTGCGGCCCGCACTCATCCCCGGCCTGACTGGCATCCAGGCGCTCCACCCCAGCCACCTGCACGTGCTCGCGCTGCACGCGGATGGGACGTTGCGCGGGTGGGGCTACAACCGCTTCGGCCAACTGGGCCTGGGTGCCGCGGGTTGGAGCGCCGTGCCAGTGCAGGTGCGTGGCATTGGCCGCGTGGACCGGTTGGCCGTCGGCCGCGCGCACACGCTGATGGTGCGCGCCGATGGCACGGTGATGGCCTGGGGCGAGAATGGTTCGGGCCAACTGGGCGACGGCACCTCCACCCTCCGCACGGGTCCGGTGTCCGTGCTCGGCGTGCCCTGTGTCCGCTCTGTCGCCAGTGGCGTACAGCACTCGCTGGCGCTGGCGTGTGACGGCACCGTCTGGGCCTGGGGCGCGAACGGGCGGGGGCAACTGGGCGATGGCACCACCACCCCGCGCGTGACGCCGGGGCTGGTGGAGGGGCTTCGGGGCGTGGTGGCGCTGGCGGCGGGTGGAGACGCGTCGGTGGCGCTGCGCGCGGAT
This sequence comes from Myxococcus sp. AB036A, assembly GCF_006547355.1. Lineage (NCBI taxonomy): Bacteria > Pseudomonadati > Myxococcota > Myxococcia > Myxococcales > Myxococcaceae > Myxococcus > Myxococcus sp. AB036A. Next base: position 38,560 of record NZ_VHLC01000071.1, read on the forward strand.
GGCTCCGTGTGGAGCTGGGGCGGCAACGCCAGCGGCCAACTGGGTGACGGCACCCTCACGGACCGCCCCCTGCCGACCCACCTCAAGTACCTCTCCAACGTGGTGGCCGTGGCCCTGGGCGAAACGCACGCCCTGGCGGTGGGCGAGGACGGCGCGCTGTGGGCCTGGGGCGCGAATGGCTCGGGCCAACTGGGAGATGGTGGCACCGTACCGAGCCTGACGCCGGTGCGCGTGAAGGGGCTGGAGCGCGTGGCGTCCGTGGCGGCCGGACGTGCCTTCTCGGTGGCGGTGCGCGACGACGGCACCGCGTGGGCCTGGGGCACGAACCCGTCCGGCCAACTGGGCGATGGCACCAACCTCGCGCGGAGCGTGCCAAATCAGGTGACCACCTTGAAGGGCATCCGCGCCATGTCCGCGGGGGCCCACCACGTGGTGGCGCTGAGCACCGACGGCACGGTGTGGACGTGGGGCGACAACACGCTGGGGCAGTTGGGGGATGGCTCGTCCTCGCCGACGGGGATGTGGCCCCGGCAGGTGCCGGAGCTGCGAGGCGTGGAGGCGGTGGCCGCGGGAGAGCAGTTCACCGTGGCCGTGCTGCTGGACGGTACCGCCCGCGCCTGGGGAAGCAACGAGTACGGCCAGCTCGGTGATGGGAAGACGGGCCCGCAGTTGACGCCGATGGCGGTGAAAATCGAAGGGCCGAAAATCCGCCCGCCCGTGCGCACCGTGCGCGCCTGGGGCCAGCACGCGGTGGTGCTGATGTCGGACGGCACCGTGCAGACGTGGGGCGACAACACGTTCGGCCAACTGGGAGACGGCACCACCACGCGCCGCGCGGTGCCCTTGACGGTGTATGGATTGGCGAGCGTGGTGGCCGTGTCCTCGGGCGCCTGGCACTCGCTGGCGCTGCGCAGTGACGGCACCGTCTGGGCGTGGGGCGCCAATGGCTTCGGTCAGCTCGGGGATGGCACGTCCACTCCGCGCACCAGGCCGGTGCAGGTGGCAGGGCTGGGGGACGTGGTGGCCATTGGCTCGGGGGGCTACCACGCGCTGGCGGTGCGCTCGGATGGCTCGGTGTGGACGTGGGGCTACAACGCGTTCGGCCAACTGGGTGACGGCACCGCGGAGTCGCGCTCCCTGCCCACCCGGGTGGAGGGGCTGGAGGGCGTGGTGGCCGTGGCGGGCGGAGACCACTACTCGCTGGCGCTGCACTCGGACGGCACCCTGTCCGCGTGGGGCAACAACGCGTCGGGCCAGTTGGGAGACGGCACCGGCACCACCCGCTATTCGCGCGTGGTGGTGAAGGGCGTGGACGGCGTGGTGGACGTGCGCGCGGGCGCGACGCACACGGTGGCGCTGCGGGGCGACGGCACCGTGTGGACGTGGGGCGACAACGCGTTCGGTCAGTTGGGGGACGGCGCCAGCGGCACGCGGATGCGCCTGGTTCCCCGGCCGGTGCCGAACCTGTCCTCGGTGTCCGCCGTGGGCGCGGGGGCTCGCCACACGTTCGCCGCGGCGCTCAAGGGCACGGTGTGGACGTGGGGACGCAACTCGCACGGCCAGTTGGGGCTGGGGGACAACACGAACCGGACGGAGCCCCAGCGCGTGCGGGAGCTGTCGGACGTCACCGTGGTGTCGGGCGGGGCGGATTTCTCCCTGGCCATGAAGCGCGACGGCACGGTGCTGAGCTGGGGCTCCAGCCTCTACGGCTCGTTGGGCCTGGGCGCCACGGGGCACCGCTCGTCACCCGGGCAAGTGGCGCTGCCCTGAGCCGGGCATCAGGGCCTGTTCAGTCAGAGGGTGCGGCGGGCGGTCCGCAGCCGCACCCGGTACTTCTTGGGCGGGCGCGTCCTGAGCCGGGCCCGGTATGTGCCATGCGCGCGCCGGGCCGAGCGGGAGCGTCGGCTGATGGTTTTCCTGCGGCCCGCGCCGGGGGTGCGTCGACGAAGAGCTTTCATGGGTGCATCCGGCGCGTGCGCTAAGGCTTCTCCGTGAGCGGGCGGGGCGTCGTCAGCTCGGAGCCGATCTGCCGCCACTCCTGCGCGTAGGCGCCGCGAGCGAAGGCGCGCAGGTCATCGGACGTCACCGTGCCCCGCGCCAGGGCGGTCCCCAGCGCGCGCACGACGGCGTTGCGGTGCGGCTGCTCGACGTAGGGATTGCCCTCGCGGAACACCTCGCCGAAGAGCGACTCCAGGCGGCCGTCCTGCTTCAGGCGCTCGACGATGCGGGCCTGCGAGGCGGGCTCGTTCGCGTGCGCGTGCAGCATGGCGGAGGCGAGCCCGCCCTGGGCATCCGCCTGGTCGGGAAACTCGGAGAGCAGCTCCAGCTCCGCGTCGGCACCCGCGATGGCGGTGGCGTCCGGAGGCGGCGCCGTCACGCCGCGCTGGGCGGGGCGCCGGTCGGGCTCGAAGTCGCTGCGGCCCTGGAACGTCTGCACCGTGCGGTGCGCCTGGACGCCCTTCGCCCCCTGGGTGGCGGTGCCGGAGGCCGGCCGCTGCTCCGGAGCGCTGGCGCGCTCGTGCGCCGGGCCCTTGGGCGAGGACGGGCGGTTACCACCATCAATGCGAGACATGGGGGCTCCAGGGATGGGGCCCGGCGCGGACAGAGCTCCGGGAATTCCCATGTAGGTTATCGGGCGCGGTGTGTCTCCAGTTGCGTCCCACCTCTAACGTGCGTCCGCCGGAGTGTCCCCGCAGGGCGGGCGCGCCCGCGTCATCGCCCGGAAAAACGCAATGACTCCCGGCGTTTGGCGGGCAGGGGAGGGAAGTGGCGCTCCAGGCCGTGTACCAGGTCCTCACGCCACGCAGGGTAGTTGTGCCCACCGCTGTACTCCCGGAGTTCCACCTGATGCCCGGCTTCTGAGAGTACGGGAGCGATGCGGCGGTTGCCCTCCAGCAAGCCTTCAAAGCGGCCGCAGTCCAGCCAGATGTCCAGCGGGCGGCGGGGTGGAGGCCGCGCCAGGTCGAAGACGACGAAGTCATGGCCCTCCACCGTGAAGGCCCCGGACTGCGACAGCACCCGGCCGAAGACGTCCGGCATGCGCAGGCCGGTGTAGAGCGCCATCAACCCGCCCAGCGAGGCCCCCAGCACCGCGTGGGCACCGGGGCTGCGCCGCTCGTCCACCAGCGACAGCTTCTGGCGCGCCAGCGGCAGCACCTTCCACTTCAACAGCCCCACCGTGTACTCGCTGCAGGCGTACTCCATGCTGCGTGTCTCACCGCCATGGCACACGAGCGCCAGGGCCACCGGGCGCATGCGGCCTTCGGCCACCAGGGTGTCCACCAGCTCCGGAAGGCGGACGCGGCGCAGGTAGTCCTCGCCGTCGTACACCACCACCAAGGGCACCGGCGCGTCCGTGGGCGGCGCGTACAGGTACACCCGGCGCTGGCCCGGCAGGTCCACGTCTCCTGTGTCCACCACGTGCCGGGTGACGCGGCCCCGAGGCGCGCCGCGCGGGTGCCGGGCGGGCAGGGACGAGCGGGCCTGGGGCATGTGGAACGAGTGGTTGATGCCGCCAAAGCCGTTGTCGGAAGGGTGGCGGTTGAGCGGGTCCTCCACGCGCTGGCCGCGCGGGTCCTCCAGCGCGTATTCGACGTAGGCATCCGCGGGCAGCGTCAGCGTGCGAGCCCACAGTCCGGGCGCCACGCGCTTGAAGGGCAGCGGCTTGCCGCGCCAGTCCTGGAAGTCACCTTGGAGGCAGATGGGGCCCCGGCCTCGCCACACGAAGGTGGCGGTGTCCGATTCGATGACGGGCGTTCCCTCGGCGCGGGCCCGCGCCTCCAGTGTCTTCGCGTCCATCCGCGCACCCTAGGCCAGCAGGTCGCGCAGCGCGCCCTCCAACTCCGGGTACCGGAACACGAAGCCCGCCTCCTGGGCGCGCTGGGGCAGCACGCGCTGGCCCTCCAGCACCACCTTCGCCATCTCCCCCAGCGCCGCCTTGAGCATGAACGCGGGCATCCGCACCACGGACGGCCGGCCCAGCACGTGGCCCAGCGTGTGCGCGAAGAAGGCGTTCGTCACCGGCGTGGGCGCGGTGGCGTTCACCATGCCCTCCACCTGGGGATGGGCCAGCAGGAAGAGGAGCAAGTCCCTGGCGTCGTCACGGTGCACCCAGCTCACGAACTGCTCGCCGCTGCCCACCGGGCCGCCCGCGCCCACGCGGAAGGGGGGCAGCATCTTGTGGAGGGCGCCCCCCTCCGGGTGCAGCACCACGCCCATGCGCACCACCGCCGTGGGGATGCTGGACTCGCGCGCCTGCATCGCCTCCGCCTCCCAGTCCACGCACACGCGGGCCAGGAAGTCGTCACCCGGAGGGCTCTCCTCCGTCAGCGGCTCCGCGCCGCGCGTGCCGCCGTAGTAGCCAATGGCGGACACCGACACGAAGCGCCGCACCGTCCCCGCGCCCCGCATCGCCGCCACCACCGCGCGCGTGCCCAGCACCCGGCTGTCGTGGATGCGGTGCTTGCCTTCGTGCGTCCAGCGCTGGGCCACCGGCTCGCCCGCCAGGTGCACGACGGCCTCCGCGTCCGCCAGCGCCTCCGGGGGCAGGGGCGAGCCGGCGGTAAAGGGCGCTCCCGTCACACCGGTGGGCAGGCGGGCCAGGGCCTGTTCAACGTTCCGGGCCAGGACGTGGACCTGGTGTCCACGCTCCAACAAACCTTGGACAAGCCCTGGACCCAGGAAGCCGGTCGCGCCGGTGACGGCCACCTTCACGGGGAGGGCTCCGAGGGCGCCGGGCTGTTCAGGTCCACGCCCACCAGGCGGCTCAGGACGGCGAAGAAGGTCTTCAGCTCATCTGGCTTCATCCGGCCGGAGTGCCGGTAGACCAGGGCCCCTTCGGCGTCCAGCAGCACGATGTTGGACGTTTTCAGCGGCAGCTTCCACGGCGCCTTTCCCAGTGCTCCATCCATATCCACCAGGATAGGCACGCCCACCTTCTTCTCCTCGTCCCGGACGAAGGAGAGGGCAATCTGCCGGGCCGGAAAAAAGTCGAAATTCTGAAGGTTTGCGACCGCCAGCACCCAGGCCGCATCCAGGATTCCGCGCTCCTGCCCCCGGGCGAACAGTTCCTTCTTCAGGGTCGAGTTGAGCTTGGTCGAGTCCTTGTCCTCGTAGAAAAGGATGACCGGCTTTCCGCGCCACTTGGAGAGCCGGACCTCCTTTCCCGCGGAGGTGCGTAACGTCGCGTCCACCTGCTCCGGGGCCGGCGCCGCGCCCAGGGCGCTTCCCGCTGCCAGGGAGATGGAGAGCGCACCTGCGATCCACGCCTTCATGAGGGGACCTCTGTGTACAAGGTTATCGCAAACCTTAGACATACCCTTGACAAGCTCTGGACGCAAACGCTACCTCTAGGAAGCAAAGGACGGGTTCTTCGGAGGAAAGAAGCATGGCACTCACGCTTCCCGATGCGCAGTCGCCGACGGGCCTGCTTCCTCTGGAGCAGGCTTGGCTGCAACTGGTCCAGGCGGAGGTGGAGACCTCGCTGGCGGAGTTGTTCGAACTTCCCGACGAGGCCGGCCTGGACGTTCGTTGGACACAGGCACTGACGCAGGCCCGGGCGTATACCCTGCGGCCCGCCAAGCGGCTCCGCCCCGCGCTGGTGATGGCCGGCCACTGCCTGGCGCGTGGGAGCGCGGTGGTGCCCTCCGGGTTGTGGCGCTTCGCCGCGGGGCTGGAGCTGCTGCACACCTTCCTTCTCATCCACGACGACGTGGCGGATCAGGCGGAGCTGCGGCGGGGCGCCGCGTCCCTGCACCGGATGCTGGCGCCTGGACGCGCGGGCGAGGACCTGGCCGTGGTGGTGGGAGACCACCTCTTCGCGCGGGCCCTGGAGGCCATGCTGGGCTCGGGGCTGACGTGCGTCGCGGGCGTGGTGCAGTACTACCTGGGCGTGTGCCGTCACACGGCGGCCGGGCAGTACCTGGACCTGGACCTGGGCCGCGCGCCGCTGGCGGAGGTGACGCTCTTCCAGACGCTGCGCGTGGCGCATCTCAAGACGGCGCGCTACGGCTTCTGCGCCCCGCTGGTGTGCGGGGCCATGCTCGGCGGTGCCAGTAGCGGCTTGGTGGAGGGGTTGGAGCGCGTGGGCCGTCACGTCGGTCTTGCCTACCAGCTTCGGGACGATTTGCTGGGCCTTTTTGGTGATTCGAACGTCGCTGGCAAGGCCGCTGACGGCGACTTCCTCCAAGGCAAGCGAACCTTTCCAGTGCTGGCCGCCTTCGCGCGCGCCACTGAGGCCGAGCGCACGGAGCTGGAGGCGCTGTGGGCGCTGCCGGTGGAGCAGAAGGATGCCGCCGCGCTGGCGCGGGCCCGCGCGCTGGTGGAGTCCTGCGGAGGCCGGGCCGCATGTGAGCGCATGGTGGTGCGTGCCTCCCGGGCCGCCCGCCGCTCGTTGCAGTCGCTGCCCAATCCCAACGGAGTGAGAGAGCTGCTCGACGCGCTCATCGCCCGGCTGGCCCACCGCACCGCCTGAGGACGCCATGAGTGCATCGACACAGGGCAGGCGCGTCGTGGTGGTGGGGGCGGGCGTGGGC
>NZ_VHLC01000072.1:0-44917 GCF_006547355.1 Myxococcus sp. AB036A
GAGCCCCCCCTGCCCCGCCGCGAGGTGTATCCGTAGGGGGAGGCTGGCGCGGCCGTGAGCGCCGTCCCCGAGCAGCTCACGGCCGTTGCCTTCCACACACTCCGCGCCGCGCCCGCACGCGCGCATGCGCTAACATCCTCCCCGACGAGGCGGCGGGCCCCGGCACGCGGCGGCGTCGCGCGCCTTTCGGGGGGACGCCCATGAACCGGAGCACCACGTACCTGCTGTGTCTCACCGCGCTGGCCACCATCTCCAGCGGCTGCTTCCTGCGCACGGGCTACATCCTCGACGCGCTGAACACGCCCGGGGACCCGCAGGCGGCGCCGCTGCCCGTGCCCATCCAGGAGCGCGCGGCGCGCCTCACCCGCACGCACCTGGTGGACGCCTACGCCGACCCCGCCGAAGCCGCGCGCTGGATGTCCGCGATGGGCAACGCGCCCCAGCCCATCCTCGAGCAGCTGGACTGCCTGAAGCAGAGCGCGGGCGGCAGCAACAGCGCGTGCTACGAGCGCTTCCTCAAGAGCGCCATGGAGTCGCCGCAGTGGGGCCTGCCGTCGCTGCCCACTACGGTGGACCCCGCCGCGCCCTCACCGCGCGAAGTGGACGCCGCGCGCTTCCTGGCCAACACGCTGGGCATCGCCGCGTCGCTGGTGGCCCTGCATGATGCCCAGGGGGACCGCGTGCCCCTCCAGGTGCTCAGCCGCGGCATCCGCGAAGGCGCCGAGTCCGCCGCGCAGTACGTCAGCGTCCGCAAGTGGAACCGCACGCTGGGACGCCCATCCAACGCCATTGTCCTGAGCGGCGGCGGCGCCAATGGCGCGTTCAGCGCGGGGGCCATCTGGCGGCTGCTCGGCGTGCTGGAGCAGTGCCGCGGCAAGCCCGCGCCGGAGGGTTGTGGAGACGCGCGCATCGACCTGGCGGCGGGCAGCAGCACCGGCGCGCTCATCAGCACGCTGGTGGACCTGTTCCACACGCCGGGCCACGAAGAGGCCGCGCGCCAGCTGCTCGTCAGCAACTACACCTGCTCGGTGGAGTCGGACCTGTACTGCGTCAACAACACCTGGATTTGGAAGATTGCCTCCAACCTGCGTGGCCTGGTCCAGTTCGACGGCATCTACGGCAAGCTCCGCGCGGCGGTGGTCCCCGAGCAGCTCACCAACGGCACGGAGCTGGTGGCCGTCTCCGTGGACTTCGACACCGGTGACGTCTTCGGCATCAGCGACCAGGACCCGGCGAACATCGACCCGAACGCCACCGAGCAGCAGCGCGTGGAGGGCATCATCAACGGCGTCGTCGCCTCCATCGTGGAGCCCGTGCTCGCTGACCCGGTGCCGTGGCTGCCATCACACACCGGGCGGATGAAGGGCTCCTTCTTCGACGGCGGCGTGCGCTCCGGACTGCCGCTGCTCCAAGCCGTTCAGCGCGGTGCCGAGCGCGTGCTGGTCATCTCCACCGGCGGCGCGGAGCCGTCACCGGAGAACCCGCCGGACAACGCCGTCAGCGTGCTGATGCGCACCATCGACCTGTTCGTCGCCCAGCCGCGCGTGGGTGAGGTGCAGCAGGGGGAGATGGCCGCCGTGGGCCGGCGCTTCGCGGAGTACAACGTCTGCGTGGAGCGCCTGGCGAACGTGGCCGACGCCGCCAGCGTCAACGCCTTCTGCCGCCGCACGGGCACGGGCTTCGTCCCGCGCGAGCCCGGGGCCCTCAAGGCGGCCACCAGCATGTGGCTGGGCTCCGCCCGCTTCGACCAGGTGGCCTCCAGTTGGCGTTCGTCGTGGATGTTCCGTCCGGACTCGCAGCTCCAGACGGCCAGCGGCTACGGCTTCTCGCCGGAGGTCATGCGGCCGCTGTTCAAGGAAGGCGTGAAGCACTTCCAGCAGCGTTGCCATGAAGTGCTGCGCCTCTTCGAGATTCAGGGCACGCTGGCCGCCTCGGAGTGCGACAAGCCGGTGGACGACGCGGTGTCGGAAGCCGAGGCGTGGTTCGCTCCACTGGCCCAGTGCATGAAGGGCAAGCCCGAGCAGCGCTCGTGCAAGTGAGCCCTGGAGGCATATCCTCCAGGCGTCCATGTCCGACCGGTCGTCCCTCATCCGTTGGCTCGTCATTCCCGGCGTGAGCCTGGGCGTGCTCATCCTGAGCGCCGCCCTCTCCTACTGGCTGACGCGCCCTGTCCACGACGAGCCGCTGCCCGTCGGACCGCCCCCCGCCGAAGAGCTGCCCGCCCCGCAACCGACCGGCACACGCATCGCCCCCACGCCCGGCCTGTCGCCGCCCAGCGCCACACCCCCACCGGTGCAGCCTCCGCCCGGCTTTCCGTCGTCACGGACCGACGTGCCCGCGCCGCCCGCGGCCTCGGGGGACCCGCGGCGCGTGGTGGAGGTGGAGCCGGTGGTCGAATCCACCACCGGCCGCATCCACGCCGAAGACATCCGCGCCGCCATCCAGGCGGTGACTCCGCTCGTGCAGCAATGTTTCGAGGACGCGGCACAACGCAACCGGGGTCCGCAGACAGTGAAGCTGCGCTTCACCGTGGAGGCGGGCAACGAGGGCGGGGTGATGAGCGCGGGCGAGCTGGTGTCCAGCACCATCCCCGACCCCTTCGTGCAGGCGTGCGCGCTGGACTCGCTGCTGGACGTCCGCTTCCCGGCGCCCTTTGGCGGAGGAAAGGCGACGGTCGTCTACCCCTTCGAGTTCCGTGTCCCTGGGGAGACTGGCCGGTAGGGCCCGGTTTTGCGTAAGGTGCCGGAGCCCCCGACCCTTCATGCCCGTTACCGTCGAACAGCTTGGTCCCCATGACGCGGAAGCCCTTCGGGGGCTCCTGTCGAAGGACCCGGTCCACAACCTCTACCTGCTGGGGTTGCTGGAGGAGTTCGGCATCGCCCCCCGTGGCAGGGTGCCCTTCGCCTTCTACGGCCGCTTCGACAGCCAGGTCCTCACCGCCGCCGTGTTCGTGGGCGGCGACGGCGGGCTGGTGGTGCCCAGCGCGAGCGAGGCGGGCGCCACCAGCGTCATCGCGGACGCGCTGTCCTCGCGCCTGACGCTGCGCTCCACCGTGGGCGACAAGTCGTCGGTGGACGCGCTGCTGCGCAGCCTGGCCCCAGGCAAGCCGCGCCTGTCGCGCACGCAGCGGCTGTTCAGCGTGTCGGCGGATGACCTGGGCCCCTTCACCAACCCGCTCTTGCGGCTGGCGAAGGAAGAGGACCTGCCCCGGCTACTGCCGTTGGCACAGGGCTACGTGCGCGAGGTGCACGAGCGAGACCCATTGGCCGAGGACCCGCGCGGCTACGAGGCCCGCGTCATCCAGCGCGTGCGCCAGCGCCGCACCTACGTGTTGGAGGAGAATGGCGCGCTGGTGTTCAAGGTGGATATCGGCAGCCGCTCCCAGTACGGCGCGGAGCTGGAGGGCCTCTACACGCTGCCCGCCGAGCGCAAGAAGGGCCACGCCCTGCTGTGCCTGGGCCAGATTTCCCGCCACCTGCTGTCCTCGCTGCCGCGGCTGACCCTGCGCATCGACGAGCGGGACGAGAGCACCGCTCGCATCGCCCGCAAGGTCGGCTACCTGGCCGGCCGGACGTGGCGGCTCGTCCTGGTGGAGTAGCGGCCGGCCGCGTACAGTCCGCGCCCGCATGAGCCGTCCCACGCCTTCCCGCCGTCCCCTCTCTGGAGAGGGCCCCGTCATTCTTCACGCCGCCACCGACCCGCGCTGGCTGCCCCTGGCGCTCGAGCGGTTCGACGAGGTGCTGGTGGACCATGCCCACTGCGAGAAGAAGGCCGCCGCCAACGCGCTGTCCATGCTCCAGGCCTACCCGGACCTGCCGGGGCTTCCCTCGCAGATGGCGCGGCTGGCGCGCGAGGAGAGCGCGCACCTGGCCCGCGTGCTGGACTTGATGGCGGCGCGGGGCCTCACGCTGACCAAGGACGCGGGAGACCCCTACGCCCAGGGCCTGCAGAAGCTGATTCGCACGCCCGCCGCCGAGCGCCGCATGGACCGGCTGCTGGTGGCCGCCGTCATCGAAGCCCGCTCCTGCGAGCGGCTGTCCCTGCTGGCCGAAGGCCTCACCGACCCGGCCCTGGCGCGCTTCTACGGCGAGCTGGCCCAGTCCGAGGACGGCCATCAGTCCCTCTTCTACCGGCTGGCCGTCACCGCCTCCGAAGGCGACGAAGCCAGCGTGAAGGCGCGGCTGGAGTGGATGCTGGAGCGCGAGGCGCAGGTCATCACCGACGTGGGACTGCGCGCCGCCATCCACTGAGCCGTCACGGCCCCGTGGGTGCCCGCAGGCCCTCGGCCGGGCGATGCGCCACCGGCGCCGGTGAGGCGCCCTTCTCCAGCGGCCACGCCCAGGGCACGGCCACCGTGAGCAGGACCACCAGCACCGCGGTGAGCGGCGTGCCCAGGCGGAAGAAGTCCGTGAAGCGGTAGTGCCCCGGCCCGTACACGAGCACGCAGCTGGGCTCCAGCGGGGTGATGAACGAACAACTGGCCGCCAGCGTCACCGCCATGGCGAAGGGCCGCGCGTCCACGCCGAGCTGCTGCGCGGCGTTGATGGCCACTGGCAGCACCACCAGCGCCGCGGCCTGGTTGCTCATGGGCGCGGACAGGACGATGGTCAGCACCATCAGCACCACCATCACCATGCGCGGGCCACCCAATGCGCCCAGCGCCGCCACCCTGTCTCCCACGAACGCGCCCGCGCCGCTCACCTCCATGGCCAGCCCCAGCGCCATCATGGAGCCGATGAGCAGCACCACGCGCCAGTCCACGCGGAACGCGGTGCGCGGGTCCACGCAGCCAGTGGCAATCATCAGCAACATGCCGGTGAGGCCCGCCACCGACAGCGGCACCACGTCCAGCGAGCCCGCCGCCAGCGCGCCCAGGAACAGCACCACCGCCAGCAGCGCCTTGCCGTAGCGCGGCGGCTGGTACTCGTGGCCGCTGAGCACCGTCAGGTTGCCGCCTCGCGCCAGCTCGTCCACCCGGTCGCGCGCGCCGCGCAGCAGCAGCACGTCTCCCACCGACAGCGGCAGCATGGACAGCGAGCGCTCCCCGAAGGTGCGGCCCAGGAGCTGGAGCTTGGTGACGCGCTGGATGGCGGGCTTGCGGTGCAGGGCCAGCGCCACCAGGCCGTAGCGCTCCACGAAGAGCGTCTCCTTCAAGCTGCGCCCCACCAACGGGCTGTCGGGCGGCACGCTGGCTTCGATGAGGATGGAGTCCTTGTCGTGCAGCTCCTCGTCGGACAGCCGCACGTCCGGGCGGATCTGGATGCCACGCAGGTCCTTCACCCGCAGAATCGCCTCGCGGTTGCCCTCGATGAGCAGCCGCTCGTCGCCGTGCAACCGGTACCCCGGCACCGCGGACAGGGCCTCGCCGTCGCGGATGATGCCGATGACGCGCAGCCCCAGCCCCTCCGAGATGTCCCCCAGCTCCTTGCCCACGTAGCGCGAGTCCGGGGGCAGCACCGCCTCCGTGAGGTAGTCGCGCAGCGTCCAGTCCTCCATGGCGCCGCGGCCCTCGCGCGCCGGCAGCAACCACGGCGCCAGCAGCACCACCCCGAGGATGCCGACAACCGCCAGCGGCAGCCCCACCGGCGCCAGCTCCGTCACGCCGATTCCCGGCATGCCCAGCCGCTGCATCGCCGCGGACATCACCAGGTTGGTGGAGGTGCCGTAGAGGAACACCATGCCGCCCAGCATGGAGGCGTACGCCAGCGGCAGCAGCACCTTGCTCTTGGGCACCTTGGCGCGCTGGGCCGCGCCGATGGCCACCGGCAGGAAGGCCGCCGTCGTCACCGTGTTGGAGATGACAGAGGAGAAGGCCGCCACCGCCACCATCATCGCCATGACGAACGTCTGATGGCCGAAACGGGCGAAGAAGGCCAACCGTTGCCCCACCAACTGAACCACGCCCGTCGATGCGAGCCCCTGCGTCATCGCGAGCAGCGTGAAGATGAAGATGACAGTGTCGTTGCTGAACCCCTCGAACGCCTGCACGGGCGTGAGCACGCCGGTGAGCGCCAGCAGGCACACCACCACGAGCGAGCTGACTTCGATGGGAAGCGTGTCGAACGAGAACAGCACCAGCGCGACGACGACAACACCCAGGACGATGGCGATGGTCATAAGGCCCGCCCCAACCTGTATTCGCTGCGCTGATATGGCGAGTGCCGTGGCGCAGTGCGCCGTTTACTTCTGGATGACCGGCCGCTGATAAGTGGAATTAGGAGCGGCCTGTTCGGTACCAAGGTGGGTGACCGGTCGCGGGTTGCATTTATGCCCCCCTTCCAGAACGTTTGGGGCCTGTCTCCAGACCTGAACCACGAGGACGAATCCATGGCTTCGACGCAAGTTGCGGCGGAGGGCCAGCAGGCCCCCACGAAAAACCCCACGCTCCTGGCCTGGGTGGCCAAGATGGCCGAGATGACCCAGCCGGACAGCATCGTCTGGTGTGACGGGTCCGAGGCGGAGAAGAAGCGGCTGACGGACCAGGCGGTGAAGGAGGGCATCCTCATCCCGCTGAACCCGGAGAAGCGCCCCAACAGCTACCTCCACCGCTCCAACCCGAACGACGTGGCGCGCGTGGAGCACCTCACGTTCATCTGCACGCCGAACAAGACGGACGCCGGCCCGACGAACAACTGGATGGAGCCCGAGGCGGCCTACACCAAGCTGGGCAACCTGTTCACCGGGTGCATGAAGGGCCGCACCATGTACGTGGTGCCCTACGCCATGGGCCCCATCGGCAGCCCCTTCACCAAGCTGGGCGTGGAGCTGACCGACAGCATCTACGTCGTGCTGAACATGCGCATCATGGCGCGCATGGGGAAGCAGGCGCTGGACATGCTGGGTGACAGCGACGACTTCAACCGCGGCCTGCACAGCACCGGCGACGTGGACCCCGACCGCCGCTACATCTGCCACTTCCCCCAGGACAACACCATCTGGAGCTTCGGCTCCGGCTACGGCGGCAACGTGCTGCTGGGCAAGAAGTGCCTCGCGCTGCGCATCGGCAGCTACCTGGGCCGCGAGGAAAGCTGGATGGCCGAGCACATGCTCATCCTGGGCGTCACCAGCCCCAAGGGTGAGACCACGTACGTGGCCGCCGCCTTCCCGTCCGCGTGTGGCAAGACGAACTTCGCGATGATGATTCCGCCCCCCGAGTACAAGGGCTGGAAGATTGAGACCGTCGGTGACGACATCGCGTGGATGCACCCCGGCAAGGATGGCCGCCTGTACGCCATCAACCCGGAGGCCGGCTACTTCGGCGTGGTGCCCGGCACCAACTACAAGACGAACCCCAACGCGATGGAGTCCATCGCCAAGGACACCATCTTCACCAACGTGGCGCTGACGGCGGACGGCGACGTGTGGTGGGAGGGCAAGGACGGCGAGGTCCCCGACGAGCTCACCGACTGGCAGGGCCGCCCCTGGAAGAAGGGCAGCACGGAGAAGGCGGCGCATCCCAACAGCCGCTTCACCGCGCCCATGTCCAACAACCCGGCGCTGAGCCCCAAGGCCAACGACCCGATGGGCGTGCCCATCTCCGCGCTCATCTTCGGCGGCCGCCGCTCCAACACCGTCCCGCTGGTGCTCCAGGCCTTCAACTGGACCCACGGCGTGTTCCTGGGCGCCACCATGGGCAGCGAGACGACGGCCGCGGCCACCGGCAAGGTCGGCGTCGTGCGCCGCGACCCCATGGCCATGCTGCCCTTCTGCGGCTACCACATGGGTGACTACCTCCAGCACTGGCTGGACATGCAGAAGCACATCGCCCAGCTGCCGAAGATCTTCCAGGTCAACTGGTTCCGCCAGGACAAGAACGGCAAGTTCATGTGGCCGGGCTTCGGCGAGAACATGCGCGTGCTGGAGTGGATTGTGAACCGCGTCCACGGCCGCGTCCCCACCCAGGAGACGCTGCTGGGCTGGGTGCCCCGCGCCGACCAGGGCCTCAACCTCAATGGCCTGGACCTGGCCTCCGACGTGGTGACGGAAGTCACGTCCATCAAGGAGGACGAATGGAAGGCCGAGCTGAAGAGCCAGGAGGTCTTCTTCGAGCAGCTCGGCACCAAGGCGCCGGACGCGCTGATGCTCCAGCGCAAGCTGCTGATGGCGCGCCTGGACCACTGAGTCCCCGCCGGCCTGTAGCAGCCTGACCCCCGGGGCCGCCTCCCGCTCGCACCGAGCGCGGTGGGCGGCCCCTCCGTTTTTCACAGGAAGTAAAAGTCAGCGCTTCGACCTTCCCGGAGCTCCGCGCTAGGCTCTCAGGTCATGAGACTGGCTTTCGTATTGTCGGTGATTCTCGCGCTGGCGCCACCGGTGGCGTTCGCACAGCGCGGGAAAAGTGCAGCGGCCCTCATCAAGGACGGCGAGCGGCTGTACCAGGGAGGCAAGTACCGCGAGGCGGCGGATGCGCTGAAGAAGGCGCATGAAGCCCAGCCCCATCCGCGGCTCATCTACAACATCGCCATCTCCCTGGAGAACGCGGGAGAGCTGCGCGAGGCGGTGACCTGGTACCAGCAGTACGTCGGCGCCACCGACGGCACGGACCCGACGCTGCTCAAGCGCAGCGCGCGCAGCATCGACCGGCTGCGGGTACTCATCGAGAAGGAAGACCAGGTGGCGGCCGCGTCCAACGCCGAGCGCCAGCGGCTCCAGGAGGAAGCGGACGCCGCGCGCCGGCAGGCGGAAGAAGAGCAGCTCGCGGCCCGCCGCGCCGAGGAGGAGAGCCGGCGCCAGCAGGAGGCGGAGTTGCAGCGCGCGCTGACGTCCTACAAGCGCCAGCGCATCGGCGCGTTCGCCGCGGCGGGCGTGGGCGCGGCGGGCGTGGTGGCGGGCGTGCTGTTCGGCATGCAGGCGCGCGACGCGCGTGAGCAGTTCGACGGCGCCACCCGGGTGGAGAGCAAGGAGGAGTTCGCCGACAAGACGCGCAGCCGGGCGCTGCTGGCGGACGTCGGCTTCGGCGTGGGACTGGCCGGTGTCATCACCGCCATCGTCCTCTACCCGAAGGATGGCCCCCCGGTTGCGGGTGAGGTGCGAGTCACGATGGCGCCCAAGGGCGCTGGAGCAGGAATGGCGGTGAGCTTCTGATGCGCGCGCTGCGATTGATGATGACGGGAAGCACCCTGCTGATGGCCGGGTGCAGCTTCACCACCGCCAGTGGACTGACCGAGTGCGAGACGTCCTCGGACTGTGAAACCGCGCAGGTGTGCACCGCGGGCTACTGCCTGCCGCAGCCAGAGGGCTGCGGAGTGGTCTACGGCCCGGCCTCCGCGGCCAACGCCATTCCCCTGGGCGCCACGGTGCCGCTGAGCACCTCTGACGGCCCGGACGAGTCCGAGGTGCAGGCGCTCAACGCCATCAAGCTGGCGCTCGACGAAATCAACCAGCGTGAGGGCGTCAACGGCCGGCCCTTCGTCCTCCACATCTGCGACACGCGCTCGGAGCCGAACCGCGCCGCCGAGCAGGCCCAGTGGCTGATGCGTGAGCGCCAGGTGCCGATGATTTTCACCTCCAGCAGCGCCCAGGCGCTCGCGGTGTCCTCGTTCACCGTGCCCAACGGCGTGCTGATGATCACGTACAGCGCCACCAGCCCGGACCTGGCCGCCATCAACGACCAGAACGGCACCACGGCAGGCCTCGTCTGGCGGACGGCCCCGTCCGACGTGCTGCAGGGCCGCATCATCGGAGACCTGCTCCAGGGCAACATCCTGGTGAACGGCGCCCCGCTCTACGACAGCATCTCCAAGGTCGGCATCAGCTACGTGAATGACGCCTACGGGCAAGGCCTCTTCGGCGTGACGCTGGGGCGCATCGACGCCACCCAGCGGACCGTGACGTCCGCCCAGTACACCCGCAACAGCGCCGACGTCTCCAGTGTGGTGCAGCACATCACCACCAGTCTGCCGGATGTCGAGGTCCTCATCGGCTTCTCCGAGGACAACGCGCGCATCATCAACCAGACGGCCGCCGCGGGCCGGAACACCCAGCGGTGGTTCTTCACCGACGCCGGCAAGGACCGGGGCCTCTTCACCGCGCTGGGCGCCAACGAGGCGCTCGTGGACGATGCCTACGGCACGTCTCCGGCGCAGGCCCGTCCAGACCTCGTCTATCAGCTGTTCGCCCAGCGCTTCCGCTCCGCCTTCAACCAGACGGACCCGGGGCAGTACTCCTTCACCGCGCACGCGTATGACGCCATGTACCTGGTGGCGCTCGGCGCCGCGTATGCCGCCGGTCCCGACGTCAACACCCCGCAGGCCATCACCGGCGCGCGCATTGCGGATGGACTGGCGCTCGTGACGCCGGGCGAGGCAGGCACGTCCCTGAACTACAACCTGGGCACGGAGGGCTTCGCGGGCGCTCGCGCGGCCATCCGCAATGGACAGGTCATCAACGTGACGGGCGCCAGCGGCAACCTCGACTTCGACGCCACGGGCGAGGCGCCGTCCGAGTACGAGCTGTTCCGCGTGAAGGACGGCGGGTTCCAGACGGTGCAGCTCATCGCGCCGCCCACGGAGTGACGTGACGGGGCCTCAGGGCCCCAACGTCCGCGCGAGCACCTCGACGGCGGCGGCGAAATCCTCGGGCTGGGGCAGCAGCGACAGCACGAGGAAGGCGCCGCCGCCGAAGTCGTAGAAGTAGCCCGGCTGCACCCGCACGCCCGCGTCCAGCAGGGCCAGGCAGGTGGCCTCCTCGCCGGGCGCCCTCGGAATCCGCACCACCGCGCTCCACCCGCCCTCCGCCGGCACCACGTCCCAACTGGCGTCGCGAGGCCGGGCCGCGAGCAGGCGCTGGCGGTTGCCCCTCACCCGCTCCAGCACCGCCGCCTGGAAGCGCGGCGCATGGGCCAGGAGCGCGGGCAGGGCCCGCTGCACGGGCGTGCCCACGGGCAGGTACGTGTCCCCCACCCAGTCCAGGCGGGCCAGCGCCTCGTCACGGAGCGCCGCGGGCCCGCCCACGTGCGTCCACGCCAGCTTGAGCCCGGGCAGCCCCACGGACTTGGAGAGGCCGGAGAGGGCGAAGGTGAGCATCGGCAGCGCGCGCCCCGCCACGGTGGCCACGCGCCCGGGCGCCGGCGCCCATGCGAAGGGCGAGAAGACTTCGTCGCAGACGAGCGCCAGCTGGCGGCGCACGCACACGTCCGCCAGCGCCGCCAGCTCACCGTCGTGCAGGAAGTGGCCGGTGGGGTTGCCGGGGTTCACCACCAGCACCGCGCGGGTGCGCGCGTCGCACGCCGCAGCCACCTGCCCCGCGTCCAGGCCGAAGCCATGCGCGCGCGGCAAGGCGTAGGAACGCGTCTGGACGCCCTCCAGGCGCGCGAGGTGCTCGAAGAGGGGGTAGCAGGGGGCCGGGACGAGAACGTTGTCCCCTGGCTCGCACAGGAGCTTGAAGAGCCAGCCGTAGGCTTCACTGGTGCTGGAGGTCAGCAGCAGGTGCGCTTCGGAGACCTGGGCGCCCCGCGCCGCGAAGTCCGCCACCAGCGCCTGTCGCGCGGAGGCAAGCCCCAGGGACTCGGGTTCGTAGGAGAAGGCGTCCTCGGGGGCCAGGAGCGCCGCGTCCGGCAGGGGCAACCCCACACGCGTGGGGTTGGATTCCGTCAGGTCCAGGAGGGGACGTCCGCTGGCGTGGAGCCTCTCGAGCGCCCGTGCCAGCGGGTTGGGTGTCCGTGCGAAGTCCGTCCGCGCGGAGAAGCGGCTCACAGGCCCGTTTGCAGCATGGCGTTCGCGACACGACGAATCAGGTCGCGGCGAACCTCCTTGCGGCAGTGCTCGATGGCCTTGTCGTGAGGCCGGGGAAGTTGAGGGTCGCGCGTGCGCAGAGCGGTCCGGAGCACGAGTTCCACCTTGGAGGGCTCGATGTGAAAGAGCCGAGGCCCTTCCTTTTGCAGGAAGTAGGAAAGCCCCCTCTTGTCGATGAGCTTCTTGTAGAACCGCCGGACGTCCGCGAGGAACGTGAGATCGATGATGTCCGCCATTCGTGAGGCGTTCTCGCGCGGAAAAAACGGCACGTCCATTTCACGGCCGCATGTCCCGAAAACTTGCGCAACCTGTAGCACTGGCCCTCGGAAGGAAACGCGCCGGAGGCCGATTTTCCGGCCTCCGCGCGTTCAGGGCAGCAACGGCCGCAGCGCGCGGCGAAACGCGGCATGGCGGCGCCGCGCGTCGGGAAGATAGGGCACCGGTCCCAGCACCGGGACGCCGTGCCGCGCCTCCAGGAGCCGCCGGTTGTCGCGCTCCGAAACATCCTTCGCGGACGTCCCGCGCGACAGCAGCACGGCCCGCACGGGAATGCGGCGCGCGGCCAGCGCCTGGAGCGACAGCGCGGTGTGGTTGAGCGTGCCCAGGCCCGCGCGCGCCACCAGCAGCACCGGCAGGCGCAAGGTGGCGATGAGGTCGATGACGTCGTGCTTCGAATCCAGCGGCACGAACAGGCCCCCTGCCCCCTCCACCACGGCGTTGCCCCCGCGCAGCCGACGCCACGCGGCCAGCGTGACGTCCCAGTCGGGCTCGCGTCCCAGGCGGCTGGCGGCCACGCCGGGCGCCACGGGCAGGCGGAAGCGGTGAGGACAGACTTCATTCACGCGCAGCGAGCTGCCCGCCGCCGCGCGCAGGGCCAGGGCGTCCGCGGGCGCACGCAGGGACGCGCAGCCGCTCTCGTAGGGCTTGAAGCCCTGGGGCCGCAGCCCCGCGTCCGCCAGCAGCGACAGGAGCGCGCACGACGCCTGCGTCTTCCCCACGCCGGTGTCCGTGCCCGTCACGAAAATCTGGAACGGCTTGCCACGCTCAGCCACGGCGGACTCCCACGGTGCGCAGCGCCTCCAGCGCCAGGTCCACGTGGCCCACGGTGTGGGAAGCGGACAGGCAGAAGCGCAGGCGGCTGGTGCCCTCGGGGACGGTGGGCGGGCGGATGGCCTTCACCAGCACGCCCGCCTCGCGCAGACGGCGCGCGGCATCCAGCGCCCGCTCGGGCTCGCCGAGGATGATGGGGAACACGGCGCTGCGAGGCTCGGCGCGCACGCCCAAGCCGCGCAGGCCCTCCGCGAAGCGACGGATGTTGCGCCACAGCCGCTCGCGCAGGTCCGGGTCGCCCTCCACGGCGTCCACGGCGGCCTCGGCGGCGGCGCACAGGTGCGCGGGCAGCGCGGTGGAGAAGACGAAGGGCCGCGCGCGGGAGACCAGCAGGTCCGCCACCTCGCGAGAGGTCGCCACGTACGCGCCCATGACGCCCAGCGCCTTGCTCAGCGTGCCCATGCGCAGGTCCACCTCGTTCTCCAATCCCAGCTCATCGCAGAGGCCCGCTCCGCGTGTGCCCAGCACGCCGGTGGCATGCGCTTCGTCCACCATCAGCGCGGCGCCGTGGGCCCGGCACGCGGCGACGATGTCGCGCAGCGGGGCCACGTCTCCGTCCATGGAGAAGACGGTGTCCGTCACCACCAGCTTGCGGCGCGCGGGCGTCTCCGCCAGGGCGCGCGAGAGCGCCTCCACGTCCGCGTGCGGATAGACGCAGACGCGGGAGCGAGACAGCCGGCAGCCATCCACGAGCGAGGCGTGGTTGAGGGCATCGGAGAAGACGGCGTCCTCGGGCCCCACCAGCGCGGGGATGATGCCGGTGTTGGCGGCGTAGCCGCTGTTGAACAGGCGCACGGCCTCCGCGCGCTCGAAGGCGGCCAGCCGCGTTTCCAACCGGTGATGCGCGGCGGTGTCACCCACCACCAACCGGCTGGCACCGGTGCCCACGCCGTAGCGCTCCACGGCGGCCAGCGCCGCGGCACGCACGGTGGGTGACGCGGCCAGCCCCAGGTAGTCATTGGACGAGAAGTTGACGAGCGCCTCGCCCCCCACGCGCACCACGGGCCCCTGGGGAGAATCCAGGGGCTCCAGGTAGCGGCGCAGGCCGCGCTCGGACAGGGCCTCCAGGTCCTCCCGGGCCCACGCCGCCGCGACGGCTTCATCACTCACGGTGGGCTCAGCCTTCCTGACGCGGCTCCAGGGGGCGGATGCCCGCCTTCTCCAGCAGGGCCATGTCCTGGGTGTACTCGGGGTTGCCGGTGGTGAGCAGCTTCTCGCCGAAGAAGAGCGAGTTGGCGCCCGCCATCATGCACAGCAGTTGCGCCTCTTCGTTCATCTGCTGCCGGCCCGCGGACAGGCGCACCATGGACTGGGGCATCAGGATGCGCGCGGTGGCGATGGTGCGCACCATGTCCACCGTCTCCACGCGCTGCTGCTCCTGCAGCGGCGTGCCCTCCACGGCCACCAGCGCGTTGATGGGCACCGACTCCGGGTGGTGCTCCTGGTTGGCCAGGGTGCGCAGCAGGTTGCAGCGGTCATCCACCGACTCGCCCATGCCAATGATGCCGCCGCAGCACACGGAGATGCCGGCGTCGCGCACGCGGTTGAGCGTGCGCAGGCGGTCTTCATAGGTGCGGGTGGAGATGATGTCGCCGTAGTGCTCGGGCGACGTGTCCAGGTTGTGGTTGTACGCGGACAGGCCGGCCTCGCGCAGGCGCTTCGCCTGGCTCTCGGAGAGCATGCCCAGGGTGGCGCACGCCTCCATGCCCAGCGCGCGCACGCCGCGCACCATCTCCAGCACGCTGTCGAACTGCGGACCGTCCTTCACCTCGCGCCACGCGGCGCCCATGCAGAAGCGGGTGGCTCCGGCGGCGCGGGCCTTGGACGCGGCATCCAGCACGTCCGGCACGGCCATCAGCTTCTCCGCCTTGACGCCCGTCTTGTAGCGGGCCGCCTGCGGGCAGTACGAGCAGTCCTCCGGGCAGCCGCCCGTCTTGATGGACAGCAGCGAACAGAGCTGGACCTTGTTGTCCACGAACACGGCCCGGTGGACCGTCTGGGCCTTGTGCACCAGGTCCAGCAGCGGGAGCTCGTAGAGGGCCCTCACCTCCGACAGCGACCAGTCATGGCGCACGTCCACACCCGCCGGTGGCGGCGCGGCGACGTGGGCGTGACCGGAGAACTCGCTCTCGCTGGAGACAGTGGCGGTATCGGGCATGGGCTCCTCTACGGACGGATGAGGGCCCGAACGTGCGTGGACCCCGGAAAGTTGTCAACGCCCGCGAGCAGGTGGGTTGACGACTCTCCAGGGTCCATCTCCCCTCAAGAGGGGCTCAGCGCGTCAGCTGACGCGCGGCACTAGACGTGGACGCGGCGGCCCCGGCCTGCCAGGCCCACCAGGAACAACACCAGGAGTGCGCCCAGGACGGAGAACAGGAGTCCTGTCGGGTGCAGGTCGAAGACGCGGCCATCACTGCGGAAGAGCGAGGCGACGAAACCGCCCACGAAGGAGCCGGCGATACCCAGCAGCGTGGTGGCGAGGAGCCCCATCGACTGGTTGCCCGGCATGAGCGCGCGGGCAATCAGACCCGCGAGAAGGCCAATGACCAGAAACGCGATAATCCCCATGACTACCTCCCTTGCTTGTTTAGCGACGCAGGGTGCGACGCCCACCTGGGAGCAAACCTGGGTTGCCCCACCCATTCGTACAACTTGGCACCGGGGGGCTTGACATGGCGCCTGCCTGCTCTGCGGGCATGCCTGCCTGCAAGGTCGCAAAAACGTCAGGGTTCCGCGCTATTCACCCAACCCATGGCGAAGGCGAAGACGCACTACACCTGTCAGGCATGTGGATACAAAACGGCGAAGTGGCTCGGGAAGTGTCCGGACTGTGGCGCGTGGAGCTCCCTGCTGGAGGAGACGGACCCGAAGGCGGATGAGCGACGTCCGGCCTGGGGGGCCTCAGGCGGTTCGGCGCGGCCCATGCTGCTCAAGGAAGTGAGCGGCGAGACGGAGACGCGCCGGCGCACGGGCATCGCCGAATTCGACCGCGTGCTGGGCGGCGGCGTGGTGAGCGGCTCCATCGTGCTGCTGGGTGGCGACCCGGGCATCGGCAAGTCCACGCTGCTGCTGGCGGCGTTGGACAGGCTGGCGCGTCACGGACCGGTGCTCTACGTCTCCGGCGAAGAGAGTCTGCGACAGACGAAGATGCGCGCCGAGCGGCTCCGGGTGGAGGGGGACTCCATCCACCTGTTCGCGGAGACGGACGCGGAGCGGGTGCTGACGGCGACGGAGGCGTTGAAGCCCCAGGCGCTGGTGGTGGACTCCATCCAGACCATGTACCTGCCGGAGCTGGGCAACGCGCCCGGCAGCATCACCCAGGTGCGCGAGGTGGCGGGCCGGCTGATGGCCTACGCGAAGCGCACGGGGGTGCCCACGTTCCTGGTGGGCCACGTGACGAAGGAAGGTTCCATCGCGGGCCCGCGCGTGCTGGAGCACATGGTGGACACGGTCCTCTACTTCGAGGGCGAGCGGGGCCACCCTTTCCGAATCCTGCGCGCGCACAAGAACCGCTTCGGCTCCACGAACGAGATTGGCGTCTTCGAGATGAAGGGCGCGGGGCTGGTGGAGGTGTCCGACCCCTCCGCCCTCTTCCTGTCGGAGCGGCCGGTGGGCAAGTCCGGCAGCGTGGTGACGAGCACGCTCAACGGCACGCGCCCGCTGCTGGTGGAGGTGCAAGCGCTGGTGGCGCCCACGGGCTACGGCACCGCGCGGCGCACGGCGATTGGCGTGGACGGCAACCGCGTGGCGCTGCTGGCGGCGGTGCTGGAGAAGAAGGAGGAGATTCCGCTGGTGGGCTGTGACTTGTTCGTCAACGTGGCGGGTGGCATGCAGCTCACCGAGCCCGCGTGTGACCTCGCGGTGTGCGCGGCGCTGGTGAGCAGCCTCCAGAATCGTCCGTTGGATCCGAAGACGCTGGTGCTCGGAGAAGTGGGCCTCGCCGGAGAGGTGCGCGCGGTGGGTCAGGTGGAGCCCCGGCTGGCGGAGGCCGCGAAGATGGGCTTCCAGCGCGTGGTGCTGCCCGCCGGCAGCGCGCGGCGGCTGGAGGACGCGGGCCCGAAGATGAAAATCGTCGGGGTAGAGACGCTCGGCGACGCGCTGGTCGCGATGTTCGACTGAGCGGACGCGGGCACAGCGTTGGCGGCAACAGATAACCTGGGAGCGGGCACCGCTGAATGACGAGATGCCCATCCCGGGGGACCTCCATGCTGCTTCGATGGGCGCTGCTGCCACTCCTGCTCCTCGCCGTGAGCTGTTCGGCCTCTCGCCGCGTGTGTCTCGACATCGGCGATGAGGCGCCCAACCTCGTCGCACCTCCGGACGCGGCAGAGGCCAATCTACGAGCTTCCCAAGTAGAGGCGGGTGCGTTTCAAGAAGCGCTGGCGAGACTCGCCTGGGACGTGCGGCCCGCTCGACAGCCACTGAATCACGCACGACTCCTGATGGGCGTACCTCGGCGGAGCGGCGTGTACTGGTACGAGGGCCGCAGCCAGCGGCTCATCCCCCAAGACGAGAGCGACCAAGGTCCTCGCCTACGGATGTCGTACGCGGACGACGAACTCACACGAGCGTACGGCCAGTGGTGTCACCGCAAGGGTCAGTCTCGCGATTGCCTGCGTCTCCTGGACGAAGGGCCGCTCATTGCGAGCGACGGCAAGTACGCGTTGGCCATGGCCATCGCCATGGACTCGGTCTGGGAGGAGACCACCGAAGCGTTGGAAGGCATGACGGACCCGCAAGCAGTGATGGCAACGGTGACAGCGTCGGTGAGCATGTATCTGCTCCTCTGGGCGCTGCCGGAACCCACGAGCAAGGGAGTCGCAGCGCTCATCACCGCGACCGCCATTGCCTATCTGGGAGTCGACATGGTGTGGCGGCTGCTTGACGGATGGGTGTCACTGGTCCGAACGGTGGACCACGCCACTACGTTCGAGCAACTCAGCGAAGCAGGCGAGTCCTACGGAGAAGTCCTTGGCGTGAATGCAGCCCGGGTCTTCGTCATGCTGGCCACTGCCGCCATTGGAAGCACCGCGGGGCTCGCGGCAAAGTCCTCGTCACTGCCCAACTCCGCGCAGGCAGCCCTCGCCATCGAATCCCAGGCCGGGCTTCGATTCACGTCCATTGGCAACGTGGGCTCGGTGGCAATGACCGCCGAGGGTTTTACCGTCGCCCTGGCCCCCACCGCCGTGGCCATGTCGACGCAGGACTCTTCAAAACACTGGACGCACCGGCACCATCTCGCCACGAACAAAAACAGCGTGTCCACGGCACGCGGTGGCCCCTGGACACCGAGGTTCGAGGAGTTCTTCAAAAAGGCGGGGATGGAGCTGAAGGACCCAGAGAACATCGTCCCCGTTCAGGGGCATCATGGACCGCACCCACAGGAGTATCATGCGTTGGTCTTCGCGAGACTCCGTGATGCAACCCGAGCATGCCGCACCGTGGAGTCTTGTCGGAAGGCGCTGACCTCGGCGCTCAACGAAATGGCGGAGGAAGTCATCACGCAGGGAACAGAGCTCAACAGGCTCGTGACCCGGGGCAAGTAACGGTAAGACTCCGCCATGGCACATCGCTACTTCGCGCTGTCCGAAGACGTCCAGCCAGGGCACTGGTATCTGGGAGAGCCTCGACGTGCCGTGACGAACGAAGAGGCGGACCCTTGCGAGTTCACCGCGGGAAGGCCCGTCTCCATCCAGGGCCACATGAAAGTCCCCGTTACCGCGACAGGCCGGCCATTGGACTTTTCGACCGCGGGAATCAGCGCCACCCCCATCGTCCACGTCAAGGTGGCAACCCGCCTCTCGGAGCTGGCGCCCGACGACGTGCAGTTCATCCCCGTGGACGTCGAAGGCCAGCCGGACCAGTACCTCATCCTCGTAGCGACGAAGCTCATTCGGTGCATTGACCCGAACGCGAGCAGGGAAGTCCGCTACTGGAAGCCGGAGCACGGCCAACCCGAGCGAGTGGGCGAATACCGCTCGGTCGCGGGCCTGCGCATCGACCCGGGTCTTGTGGGCAGCGCCAAGCTGTTCCGGACATGGGGCTGGGACATCGCCCTGATTGTCTCTGAAGACCTCAAGGTGGCCATCGAGCAGGAGCAGACCACGGGCGCACGCTTCACCGAGGTGTAGACCGGTCTCCCTGAAGGATTTCACCCAGGGGCCCAGCGCCCTAGCAACCCTGCGCTTGCTTACGGAAGCCTTCCCAAACCGTACTCCGGGAAACTGCCCTCTCGAGGTGCTGACAGGCCCAGCCTCCTCGTGAATCAGACGCATGGCTCACCGGCTGCTCCACGGCCTGAGCAACAGGCGAAGTGCTGAAGCGACACACCCCATGGCTTGAATGCCGACGCCTGCACGCGGTGTCTCTGCGCCCCGACAGCCAGGTTTCTGAGCGCCCGCCACTCCCGGTGGGCTCACGCGAGATGGCACCGGACGCTCCCGCCACGTGAGACGTGGCGACGGCCCCACGCCAACTCTCGCGCCCTGGCCACTGGAGCGACATGAAAAGGCAACTCACGTGGTTCATGTTGGCAGTGGGCGTACAGCTCAGCGCGTGTGGCATGGAGTCCATCGCGGACGGCCTTCCACCCGAGGCTTCCGCGCCAGATGACAGCGCGCGGCCCGTCCAAGCAGAAGCCGTGGATGATGGCTCGACCGCGAAGTACGAAGACGCGCTGGGCCCAGGCTGGGCGGATTGGTCCTGGGCAACACACAACCTCGCGGCGACCTCCCCCGTGGCCGCCGGCTCGCGCGCCGTCTCCGCGACGTTCGGTCCCTGGACGGGCCTCTACTTCCACCACCCCGGCGTCTCCACAAGCGGACTCGAGTTCTTGGAGTTCCAGGTCCACGGCGGCGCCACGTCCAACCCCGCGCTCACCGCCTACGCCACCGTCGGCAACCAGGCGCGGCCCACCATCTCCATCAACCGCTACTGTGACGGAGGAACCATCGAGGCCGGTGCCTGGACACGCTGCCGCGTGCCCCTCACGGCGCTCGATGTCGCCAACGTCACGATGGACGGCATCGCCATCCAGGAGGGCGCGGGCCGCAACCTGCCGGTGATGACCTTCGACAGCGTTCGCCTGGGTACGGCCACGCTGTCAGCTCCGAGCGGCCTCAAAGCGGTGGCCTCGGCGACGGACGTGTCCCTGACGTGGAACAGCGTCAGCGGCGCCACCGGCTATCACGTCTACCGCGCCACTTCCCAGACAGGCACGTACACGAAGCGCACCACGACGCCGCTGACGAACACCACGTACCGCGACACCACCGTCACCTCGGGCGCCACGTACTGGTACGCGGTGTCGGCGAACAGCGCGGACGGCGAAGGTCTCCGCTCCATGCCCGTCTCCGCCTCCGTGAATCCGCCACAGCAGCAGGTCGCCATCTCCGTGACGCCCACCAGCACGTCACTGGCCTCGGGAGCTTCGCGGACCTTCAGCGCCACGGTGACGGGCAGCGCCAACACCGCGGTGACGTGGTCCATCCAGCAGGGCAGCGCGGGAGGCATTATCACCCACAGCGGCCAGTACACCGCGCCACGGACAGCGGGCACCTACCACGTCATCGCCACCAGTCAGGCGGACACCACGAAGCAGGCGACGGCCACCGTCACCGTGGCGGCAACGCAGCCCGGGAGTGGCAAGTGGGTGTCCGGCTACTACACCGGCTGGAACGCGGACCTGTACCCGCCCGAGAAGGTGGACTTCAGCGCGCTGACGCACATCATCGTCGGCCGCGTGACGCCCAAGCCGGATGGCTCGCTGAACACGGCCTTCGACAACGACTACGGGCCGCAAATCGCGAAGACGCTCGCGCAGCGAGCCCACGCCGCCGGCCGCAAGGCCATCATCATGGTGGGCGGCGCGGGCGAGCACGCGGGCTGGGTGGCCGCGGCCTCCAACGCGAACCGGGCGAAGTTCGTACAGAGCCTGCTCAACGCCATGGACACCTTCGGCTACGACGGGCTCGACATCGATTGGGAGCCGGTGGAAGCAGCCGACAAGCCGAACCTGCTCGCGCTGGTGAAGGAGCTCCGCGCGGCGCGGCCGAACATGCTGCTCACCTTCCCCATCGGGTGGCTCAACAGCAACTTCGCCAGCGACGCGGACCCGTGGTTCGCCAACCTGGCGCCGTACCTGGACCAGATCAACATCATGTCCTACGAGATGATTGGCCCGTGGGACGGTTGGCAGTCCTGGTACACGTCCGCGCTCTACGGCGAGTCCGGCAACCGGCCGACGTCCGTGTCCTCCAGCCTCCAGGGCTGGGCCCGCACGGGCATCCCGAAGGCGAAGCTGGGCATGGGCATCCCCTTCTACGGCATGGCGTGGCGCAACATCACCGGCCCCTACCAGGACTTTACCCACTGGTCCGACTACGTCGGCAGCGACAACTCCTTCACGTACAAGAAGATTCAGCAACTCTCCGCGTCGGGCACGTACCGCTGGGACGCGGTGGCGGCGGCCAGCTACGTCACGTTCAACACGCCCGTGGAGGACGGCACCGTGCGGTGGATTTCCTATGACAGCCCTGAGGCCATCGCCGCCAAGGGCGCCTACGCCCGCGACAACGGCTTCGGCGGCACCATCATCTGGACCATCAACCAGGGCTGCACCAACCCCACCACCGGCGCCAACCCGCTGCTGGACGCGGTGAAGGGCGCCTTCCTCCAGTAACTCCACCGGAGGGAGCGCATCCAAGCCACACGGACACGCTCCCTCTCGAGGTACCGCGAGCTAGGCCTGCGGCCGAGGCATCACGGCGTAGCGCAGCAGTACGACGCCGTTGGCGTAGACCTTGGTGGACTTCAGGTCCAGGTCCACCACCTGCTTCAGCGAGGCCACCAGCGGGATGCCCGAGCCGAGTATCAGCGGGTTCATCTTGAGCAGGACCTCATCGACCAGCCCCTCGGCGAGCAGCAAGCCGGCGAACGCGCCACCACCGCTCAGGTAGATGTCACCGCCCTCCTGGGCCTTCAGACGCCGGACCTCGCCCACCGCGTCGTCCGACACCAGCTTCACGCGCGGATTCGGGCTCTCCTTCATCGTGCGGCTGAAGACGTAGGTGTCCATGTTCGGATAGGGGTCCGTCACGCCCACCTTGAGGCCGCCGTCATAGGTGCGCCGCCCCATGAGCACCGTCGCATAGGTCGCCAGCGACGCGACGTAGTCCGCGACGTGCTCGCTGTCCTTGATGAGGCGGTCCTGCATGAAGGCGCCGTACGTATCGTCCTCGTGGGCGATGAAACCGTCGACGCTGGTGGCAACGTGGTACTTGAGCTTTCGCATACGTGTTCTCCATGCCGCGCGCGCAAAGGCGCCGGTCATTCAGGTTCAGGAAGACGACTGGGAAACACAGCGGGGACCCACGCATCCGGACAGCAGCCCACGTCAACGCCACGGCACATCGGCCGGAGCGGCAAGGGCAATCACGGAAGCCTGGGTTAGCGAGCGAAGGTCATGGGACAGCGCCGTGAGGCGCCACATATAAAGTACGCACACGAAGGCCCCCTCGGCAACCCCCTTCCGAGCAGGCAGCCCCGCCCCCGCGAGGGAGACGAGGCTCGATTAAAGTCCCGCCCCGGACATGCCCCACGTTGCCCCACACACTTCGCGATGGCGTGACGCGCTGGGCTCGCTCTCCGCGCGGCTGCTGGTGGCATTCCTCGTGCCCACCCTGCTCTTCGTCGCGGTGGCGGGCACCGCCGTCTACCAGCTCGCGCGCGTCATCCTGGAAGAGGAGCTGGGCACCAGCCTCAGCGGCATCGCCGCCGCCACCGCCACCCAGGTCCACGGCGAGCGGCTGCTGACCATCGAACCCGGCGACGACGTGGCGAGCACCCGCACGTGGCGCAACTTCGTCCGCACCTTCGAGAACATCGCGGAGGCCAGCGGCGTGCGCCGCGTCTACGCCGTGGACACGCAGGGCCGGATGCGCGTGGACGTCGGGGGTGGGCTCCCGGTGGGCGCGGAGATGCCGGAGTTGGCGCGCGACAGGCTGGAGCTCACCCGTGTCTTCGCCGGGGAGCGCGCCGCCAGCCAGGTGCTCTTCACCGGCTCGGACGGACAGCGCTACAAGACGGGGTATGCGCCCATCCTGTACGAGGGCCGCGTGGTGGGCGCCGTGGGGGTGGAGGCCAGCGCCGCCTTCTTCGGACCCCTGCAGCGACTGTCACGCACCTACGCCATCATGGGCGCGGTGGCGCTGAGCGCGCTCGCCGTCATCGCGTTGGTGACGGCGCGCGGTCTGGCCCGGCCGCTGCGGCGGCTGATGGCGTCCGCGCTGCGAATCGGCCGGGGCGACCTGACGACCCCGGTGCCACCGGAGCCCACGCTGGAAATCGGCGTCCTCGCGCGCGAGCTGGAGGACATGCGCGGCGCCCTGGAGAGCCGGGACCGTCAGTTGAAGATGATGCTCGCGGGCGTGGCCCACGAGGTGCGCAACCCCATTGGCGGCATCGCGCTCTTCTCCGGAATCTTGAAGGAAGACCTCCAGGCCGGCGCCCACGCCGACGCGGGCGCGCACGTGGAGCGCATCCAACGCGAGGTCGCCTACCTCCAGCGCATCGTCGAGGACTTCCTCGCCTTCGCCCGCGAGCAGCCCCTGGCCCGCGCGCCCGTGGAGGCCCCCACCCTGCTCTCCGTCGTCTGCGAGCTGATGGCCGCCGAGGCCAGCGCCCGCGACGTCACAGTGGACATCGACGCCTCCCCCGCGGTGCTGGAAGCCGACGGCAGCCTGCTCACCGCGGCGCTGGTCAACCTGGTGAAGAACGCGGTGCAGGCCTCCCCCCCGGGCGGACGCGTGCAGGTGTCCGGCGCGTCCAACGACGGCCACTACACCATTCAGGTCCGCGACACGGGCCCCGGCGTGCCCGGCACGGCGCGCGAGCGCATCTTCGAGCCCTTCTTCACCACGCGCGAGAAGGGCACCGGCCTGGGCCTGCCACTGGCGCACAAGATTGCGCTCGCGCACGGCGGCGCGCTGCGGCTGGACTCCGCGCCGGGCGACACGCGCTTCATTCTCACGCTGCCGCTGGGTGGGAAGCCGGGCCACGGCGCTTCCGTCACCCCGTCGCGTTGAACTGCCGCGCCATCCGCGCCACATCGTCGGAGACGACCCTCAGCGTGTCGGTGGCCTCCTGTGTGGACTCCAGCCGCTTCAGCGTGGCGTCCATGAGCTGCGACAGGTCCGCGATGGCGTCGAAGATTTGCGTGAAGCCGGCATCCTGCTGCGTCACCGCGGCGGCAATCTGCCGGGCCGCGGTGGAGTTCTCTTGGGCGATGCGAGACAGCTCCCGCAGCGAGTCCCCTGACGCCCGCATCTGGTCCAGGCCCGTGCCAATGGTCTGCACGCCGGCCTCCCCCATCTTCGCCGCGTCGCGGATGCCCGTGCTGATGTCCTGGAGGATGCCGCGGATGCGCCGCGTGGCCTGGATGGACTGGTCCGACAGGCCGCGAATCTCGCGGGCCACCACGGCGAAGCCCCGCCCCTGCTCGCCCGAGCGCGCCGCCTCGATGGCCGCGTTGACCGCCAGGAGGTGGGACTGGTCCGCCAGGTCCTTCACCGTCTCGGTGATTTCGCCAATCTGCGTGGTGCTCTGGGCCAGCCGCGTCAGCCGCTCCTGGATGCCGTCCACCACGCGGCGGATGTCCGCCAGGCCGTTGAGACTCCGCTCCACGGCGGCCTCGCCCTGCTGTCCCAGTGCCTCCGAGCGGCGGGCCACCTGAAGCACCTCCTCCGCTCGCTCGACGGCCATCAGCGACGTGCGCCGAATCTCCTCCGACGTCATCTGCGCCTCGTGCAGCGCGGACGCCTGACGGACCAGGCTCTGCTGGTGCTCGTCGTGCGACTCCCGGAGGTGTCGCCCCGCGCCGCTCAGCCGCGTGGCGGAGGCATTGAGCGACAGGGGCAACTGCCGCAGGCGGACGAGCACCGCGTTCATGCCAGCCGACAAGTCCCCCATCTCATCCGTGGACACCCAGGCGGGCGAGACGACGCGCCCCGCGGACAGTGACTCGATGGCCACGCCCACCGCGCCCGCCGCGTGCGCCTGGCGGCGCGCCAGCATCCAGGTGGTGACGGCGGGAATCGCCAGCAATCCGCCCACCCAGGCCAGCCCGAATGCCAGCTCACCCGCCAGCATGCCGCCCATGCCCATCAGCGACTCCGCCGAGCCGTGCGCGCCCTCCGCCACCAGCGCATTGTGCAGTTCGTCCCGGACGCCTTGCAGCTTCACCAGCACCACGCACCCGCTCAGCACCAACGCGCAGAGGCTGGAGCCAATGAAGGTGACGGGCATGAACCAGGCCTGCCGCGGCCAGAAGAAGCCGCCGCCCTTGAGCGCCATCGTCGGGTCCTTGCGCTGCTCCTCCAGCGCCAGCGGCAACAGCAACCGCTCCAGCGTGACGCTGATGGGAAAGCCCAGCACCACGCCGAAGCAGATGCCGATGAGCGTGCCCACCACGACCAGGGACAGGTCCTTCTTCCACAGCAGGCACACGTGGAGGCTGAACCAGAGTCCTCCCAGCGTCCACGCGCCCCACGAGGATGCGACCGCGGCGCGCCACGGCAGGCGCAGGATTCGCTCCAGCCGCGCGCCGGGCGTGTCCTCCGGCCGCTCCCGCAGCGCGCCGTCCACCAGCATGTGCATCATGAACGCGGGATAGGCGATACCCAGGCCCACGATGATGGGCGGCAGCACCCACGCCACCGCAATCAGGCCCGACCAACCCGCCACGCCCATGGCCATGCCATTGAGATACGCGGCGATGGGCGCCACCGGCAGCACCCACAACATGAACACCTTGAGCGCACGTCCCCGGTACTCCTGGATGACCTTGTCTGCGGCATTCATGTGGCACATCCCCCCGAGGCCATGGGCTCACACCCCGAGGGCAGAGCCGGAAGTCCTCACCCGCAAGTACGGCACTCTCCGCGCGAAGCGGACAGGCGGGTCATCCGGAAGCTGCCGCCTTCCGGACAGAGCACATGAAACACGGGACCCGTGAGCCCACGCGGGGCCTCGAGGTGTGCGGGAGGCGCACCAGAGGGCTGTGCGCTGGTGTCGCGCGATTCAGTCGTTGCAGCACGCGTGGAGCGCGGAGGCATACATCTGCAGCGACTTCCTGGCCGCGGCCTGGACGCGGAAGGGCTCACCGGAGCCCGCGTCGGTGGACAGCTTGATGATTTCCAGCGCCTCCTCCGGGTGCTGGTCATCATAGCGCGCGTGAACCTTGAGCCACATCATCGAATACGCGTCGATGCGCGCGCCGTCCTCGGCATAGGCGCGGAAGGGCTCCACCACCTCCCGCGTCCACACGCCGGTGATGCCCTCCACCGCCCAGTTGGACGCGGCCACGCCTTCGGCCAGTGTCCCGTGCGCACAGGTGTCGAGCAGGAACTCATGCAGCGCCCGCACCTCCGGCAGGGGGCGCTGGGTGAAGACATCTTCCGGCGCCAGGCCGATGCCGCGCATCCAGTCGATGAACCACTCCGCATGCTTCGCCTCCACGCCCAGGTTCTGCAGCAGCCAGCGGCGGGCGCTCGCGTCGCCGGGACGCTGGCCGTAGGTCGTCTTCGCCAGCGACAGGCCCATGTATTTGGGGAAGGACTCGACGATGAGGAAGAAGTGGGACAGCACCCGCCGCCAGTGACGCAGCGGCGGACGCTGACCGTCAGCCGTCGCGCGGAACAACGGAGGCCAGCAGGCCGCGTTCCACTCGTCGCGCACGGACTCCAACATCGACTCCAGCCAGCGCGGGTGCGCGGTGAGTGTGAGCACAGGGGGGCTGTAACGGTGGGGCGCGGCGGACGACATGGGCACGGCTCCTGGCTTCCCGACAGGTGACAGGCCGGCATGGCCTCCCTCACCCGCCCAAGCAGGACGGCATGGTTGCAATCGCTTTCCAGCGGCACCATCGGCCCAAAGGCAACCAGGCCGTGTTTCCCATATTTTGTTTCAAATCCGGGTGCGGGCGCGCGCGCTCGGTCCGCGAAGCCACAGTGCCCCTGACCGCGAGGCCGTGCGCGCTTCCGCTTTCGAGCGCTTCAGGGCGCGGAGGCCACCACGCGCCGGGCCTTCGCCAGCATGCGGCGCAGAGGCGCTTCGTCCGCATGCGTCATGGCTTCGTCCCAGGTGAGCCACCGCACGCCGAAGGACTCCGCCGGGTCATGCGCCAGTGCGTCGGGGTTCTCCGCCACCACGAGGAAACGCACGTCCAGGTGGTGGTGCTCCGGCTCATCGCGGCGCGCGGGGATGGTGTGGATGTCCACGTCCAGCGGCCGGGGCGCGGCCGGGTGCAGGGACACGCGACATCCCGTCTCCTCACGGGCTTCACGCAGCGCCGTGGCCTCCATGTGGCCCGCGTCCGTGACATCCGCGTGTCCCCCGGGTTGCAGCCAGCGTTGGAGTTTGCGGTGATGCAACAGGACGACGCGCGCGCCCTCTGGGTCCACCACCACCGCGCTGCCCGTGAAGTGGGCCTCCAGTTGCTCCCGGGAGAAGGGGCGCGCCAGGGAACGGGCGAAGTGGCGCATGCGCTCCAGGTCCTCGCGCTCCTTCACGCCCTCGGGAACGTGGCGCTCGAGCAGGGACTGGAGGGACGCGGCGGAAGAAACTTCGGATTCCATGCCTCCCCGTACTGCTCCAGGACAGGCGGCGCCAGCACCTTCGCACGCCCGTGACATGTGGCAACCTCCTGAGCCGGTGGAGCAAGCCGGTCCGGATGTGCTCTCATCCGGCGGCCCCGGGATGCGGCCGGCCTCGGGTTGCAGGGAGAATCGACTCACGCCATGGCGCGAATCCTCGTCATCGACGACCACGACACGCTGCGTGAAGGGATGACTGTCACCCTCACGCGGGCGGGCCACACCGTGTCCGCGGTGCGCAGTGGCCAGGACGGACTGGCCGCCTACCGCAAGGCGCCGTTCGACCTGGTCGTCACCGACCTGAAGATGGACGGCATGGACGGCATCGAGGTGACGAAGTCGCTCAAGGCGCTGGATGCCGGCGCCGTCGTCATGGTGGTGACGGCCTTCGGCACCATCGAGACCGCGGTGCAGGCGATGCAGCAAGGCGCCTACGACTTCATCACCAAGCCCTTCCCGCCCGAGGTGCTGCGCGCCAAGGTGGACAAGGGGCTGGAGCTGGCCTCCACGCGCAAGCAGGTGGAGCGGCTGACGGCGCGCACCGCCGCGCACGACACGGACGCGGCCCTCACGCACGGCAGCCTGGTGGGCGACAGCGAGCCCATGCAGCGGCTGGTGTCCCAGGTGCTCAAGGTGGCGCAGAGCGACGCCACGGTGCTGGTGCGCGGAGAGAGCGGCACCGGCAAGGAACTGGTGGCCCGGATGCTCCACCAGCGCTCCCCGCGCCGAGACGGCCCCTTCATCGTCGTGCACTGCGCGGCGCTGGCGGAGACACTGCTGGAGAGCGAGCTGTTCGGGCACGAGCGCGGCGCCTTCACCGGCGCGGTGAAGCGCAAGCTGGGGCGCTTCGAGCTGGCGGACGGCGGCACGCTGTTCCTGGACGAGATAGGCGAGATTCCCGCCTCCGTGCAGACGAAGCTCTTGCGCGTGCTCCAGGAGAAGGAAATCCAGCGCGTCGGCGGAGAGGACACGTTCAAGGTGGACGTGCGCGTGGTGAGCGCCACCCACCGGGACCTCCAGGCCGAGGTGAAGGCCGGACGCTTCCGCGAGGACCTCTACTACCGCCTGCACATCGTTCCGGTGGTGTTGCCGCCCCTGCGCGAGCGGCCCGAGGACATCTCCCTGCTGGCCCGGCACTTCGTGGCCAAGCACGCCATGCGCGTGAACCGGCGTGTCATGGGCCTGGACGACAGCGCGCTGCGTGCCCTGGCCCGCCACGCGTGGCCCGGCAACGTGCGCGAGCTGGAGAACGTCATCGAACAGGCGCTCGTCTTCGCCGAAGGTGAGCAGCTCACCGACCTGGACCTGCCCTCACACCTCACTGCCAGTGGCACCCCGCGCGTCGAGGCGGGCCTGCCAGTGCTCCAGGGCGACCGCCCCCTGCCCGACATCCTGGAAGATTTGGAGCGTCAGCTCATCGCCCGGGCCTATGAGAAGGCCAGCGGCGTGAAGACGGAGACAGCCCGTCTGCTAGGTATCAAGACGTCCGCGCTGTACTACAAGCTGGAGAAGTACGGCTTCCTCCCCAAGGGGACGCCTCCCGAGGAGAGCTGAACCTCGAAAATCTGTCACCCGCCCCCGCCCCCCATGACTTTTCACCGGTATCCCACCTCCGCCCCTGTCCCCCTGGACGCTCCAGGTGTCCGGAATTGTTGGACGCCGAGGGGCCTCGAACCCCGGGGATGGGCTGGCAGGCTGGCACTCACCTTGCTCTGGGGCTGTCGCTGATGAATCTCCGCCCCCTCGCCCTCCTGCTGAGCCTGCTGCTGGCCATGCCCGGTCAGGCCGCGTCTGGGCTGGAGGCGGTGCGGGGACGGGCCCAGTCGGCTCGCGCGGAGACGCGCTCGCTGCGGGGTCAGCAGCAGGCCCTGCGCGACGAGCTCAACGGGCTGGCGGCACGCATCGAAACGCTGAAGGCGCAGCGCCAGGGCAAGCTGATGGCGGGGACGGAGCTGGAGGACGCGCTGCGGCGTTCGCAGGAGCTGAGCGGTCAGCTCACCGGGCTGGCGCAGGCCGTCGTCGCGGCGGAGGGCGAAGCGGAGCGCGCCCACCTGGCCCTGCACACGGCGCTGTCGGACGAGCTGACGCGGCTGCTCGCGGCGTGGGAAGGCACGGCGGACCGGGGCCAGCGGGAGAAGCTGTTGGAGGCGGTGCGCTCCGTTCGCGCCGAGCGGGAGGCCATCCGCGCCGCCCTGCCCGCGTCCCAGGTGCCCTCCCTGAACAAAGCCACCGCGGGCGGTGATGACCCCGAGGATTTGCTGGCCCAGGCGGACACGCTCCGCGATACCCGGGACAAGGTGCGCGAGCGGCTGAAGGCGCTGCGCGGCCGCATCACCGAGGTGCGCGAGGAGCGCGACCTGGACCGGCGCATGAACGACTTCCTCGGCGAGGAGTCGATGTTCGACGACCAGGACCGACGGCTGCGCCTGCGCATGGGGAGCGACCGGGCGCTGCAGGTGGAGCGCTCCGTGCCAGGCACCAGTGCGCCGAACTTCCAGGGTGACAGCCCCGACGATCCGCCCCCCAACGTGGGCGGACGCCCCGGTGAAGGTGTCGACCCGGGCCGGCCCCCCTATCCGGCGCAGTTGTCTGCCCGGGCCACGGACCGGCGGCCCCAGGTCGAAACGCAGCGCGCCCAGGCCCTGGCGGCGGGCGGCCCCGTGGACCTGGCGGCGATGGAGGCCGAGGCCGCGCGGCTGGAGACGCTGGCCAGGGAACTGGAAGGCCGCGCCACGAAGCTGGAGCGGCGCGCGCAGGAGATGGGCGTCCCCTGAGGGACGCGCCTCCCGACGCCGGACTACAAGAGCCCGGTTTCCACCTGGAGCTTCACCACCGCCTGCAGCCGCACCTCGCGCGCCGGCATGATGCCGCGGCCGCGGATGATGATGCTCATGGACGGCGCGGAGACGAAGGGCTGCAACTCCACGTTGTCCACGCGCAGCGACAGCACGGGGTTGGGTGGCCTCAGGTCCAGCGCGGACACATCCTGGCGCGCCGCGATGCGCGCCTCCCGGTCTCCCGCGCGGGCATAGAACTCCACGGAGTCCAGGAAACGGAGGTCCTGGTCATTGGGGCTGAGGACCTTGAGCGTGAGGGACTCCACCTTGACGGACGTCACCTCGCCCTTGTGAATCCCCTGGTTCTTGAAGTCCTGGTTCTTGTCGAAGTCCATCCCCGCGAAGCTGCTGATGGCGGGAAGGCCGTTGAGGGGCGTGTCGACGCCAGGCGGGCCCGCGGGCACGGTCGACTCCCCTTTCACCTCGGTGGTGAAGGAGGAGGAGGCGCAGGCGGACAGGCCCAGGCAGGCCACCGCGAGAAAGGACACAAGGCGCATTCGCCCAATGTAACGGGCCGCCGGGGGCGTCGTCACCGGTGGGAGCGACTGGACGGCCGCCCCTGCCCTCCAGCGACGGAGTATGGTCGCGCGCCGTGGTCCGCTCCTTCGCGCCGCTCCTGCTCGTCCTCGCCATGCTCGCCGCCGGCCGTGCGCCCGCGGCCGAGTGGGAAGGGGCACTGAGGGGAACCGGCCGCCTGCTGCTGGACACCAACGCGCCCCGGGACTTCTCCGACCAGCTCACCCCCAACCCGGAGCGGGACTTCGCCCTCAGCCTGCTGGGCTCCGCCGAGGGGCGCGGCTCCTTCGAGCAGGCCCAACTGGTGGGCCGCTACGAGCTGGGCACGCGCGCGTACCGCCTGTACCGGGACGAGAACACGCTGGTGCAGTCAGGCGCGGTGGAGGCGTCACACGCGCTGGGCACAGCGCTGGGAATCGGCCTGGAGGGCCATGCGAAGGACCGGCGGGGTGGCTCGCGCTCGTACTCGGACCTGGGGACCACCGCGTTCCTGGAATACGCCCCGGACGTGCGACTGGCGCTGCGAGTGCGGGCAGGCGCCCGGCGATTCGTGTACCGGCCAGACCCCACCGCCAACTTCGGCGGCCCCGAGGTGGGCGTGCTGGGCCGCTACCGCTTCGACCGGCGGCACAGCCTGTCCGTCTTCGGCGACTGGAACTCCCGGCGCTTCGGCACCCCACCTCGGGCACGCCCGTCGGGGACGGGGGGCGGCTCGGGATTCCTCGCCGGCCGGCGTCAGGATGCAGCTCTGACGGCGGGAGCGTCGTACACCTACCGGGGCCCGCTGGCCCTGGGGCTGACGTACGCCTTCCAGGAGAGCTCCTCCAACAGCTACGGCGAGACGATTCGCCGGCACCGGGTGTCAGCCAACGCCGGCGTCCGGCTGCCCTGGCGGGTGACCCTGCTGGCGCAGGGCTCGCTGGGCATCACCCAGTATCCGGACGGCATCTACCTCTCCCCGGAAATCATCCTGGTGGAAGAGGACGAAGGGCAGAACTCGCTGTCGGTGAAGCTGGCCCGGCCGCTGACGGAGTCGTTGGACCTGGAGGTGACCTGGGGCATCTGGAGCACCCGGCTGCCCCGCAACTCGCTCACCTACACGCGCCAGGTCATCAGCACCGGCTTCACCTGGCGCTACTGAGGGCGCGGCCTACGACAGGTCGGCGATGCGCTCGTCGATTTCCTCGGCGAGCCCCGGGTGCCCCTGGGCCAGGGCGTGCTCCTTGGCCCGGCCCAGCACCTCGCGCGCCTTGTCGGACTCCCCCGCCCCGGCCCAGGCATCCCCCAGGGCCACCATGGCGGCCGCATAGGTGGGGTCCAGCCGGACGGCCGACTCCAGGGCCTGGGCGGCCTCCGGGTACTGCCGCCGCTCCAGGTACAGCTTCCCGAGGGAGAAATGGCTCATGGGGGAGTCCGGGAAGTCCACCACCATCTTCTTGAACTGTTCCAGCCGGGCGTCGCTCATGGACACCAGCAGATAGAGGACCGCTTCCGTGTTGCCAAGGGTGCGGTAGGGTGCGCCGCACATGGCCACGAAGAAGAAGACGACCGCGAAAAAGACCACCACCCGGGCCCCGGCGGCCCGGAAGAAGACGGTATCGGGCAAGACGCCCGCGAAGAAGAAGGCCCCCGCAGCCAAGAAGTCGGCGGCGAAGGCCCCCGGCAAGGCGCCCAGCAAGGCCCCCGCGAAGAAGAAGAAGGCGAAGCTCCCAGTTGCCCCGCCCCAGAAGGTGGGCCCCGCGGAGAACCCGGCCGCCAAGGCGCTGGCGCACCGCATCGGCAACCTGCTGGTGGACAAGAAGGCGCAGGACGTCGTCATCCTCGACGTGCGCGGGATGACGTCCTACGCGGACTACTTCGTCATCGCCTCCGCGGAGACCGACCGCCAGGTGAGCGCCATGGCGGAGAACGTCCAGGTGCAGCTCAAGACGGGTGACGAGCCCCTGCGTCCCATCGGAACCGAGGGCTTCGAGACGGGTCAGTGGGTGCTGCTCGACTACGGCGAGGTGGTGGCGCACCTGTTCCTCACCGACCTGCGCGCGCACTACGACCTCGAGGGCCTCTGGGCCGACGCGTCTCGGGAGAAGCTGGCCTGAGGTGAAGGTCCGGCTCCTCTCCATCGGCAAGGACCGCTCGGGCCTGTATGAGCCCGCGGTCCAGGAGTACGCCAAGCGCCTGGGCCACTACACCCGCTTCGAGCTGGTGGAGCTGGCGGAGGCCAGCGGCAAGCGGCTCAAGCCCGGCGACGCGAAGGCCGCCGAAGCCGAGGCGATTCTCTCCAAGCGCAAGCCGCAGGACTGGCTGGTGGCCCTGGACGAGCGCGGCTCGCTGCTCGACTCCGTCGAGCTGAGCCGCTACGTCGGCAAGGCGCAGACGGGCGCCAAGGACCTGCTGTTCATCATTGGCGGGGACGAGGGGCTCGACGCGCGCGTGCGGGACGCGGCGAACCTCACGCTGTCCCTGTCGAAGATGACACTGCCTCACCGGCTGGCGCGCGTGGTGCTCATCGAACAGCTCTACCGCGCGTTCACCATCCTCAAGGGCGAGCCGTACCACAAGTAGGCAGCCGGGCACGGGGCCCGGCGCCACCGTCAGGCGTGGCGCGCGGGTGCCGTCAGCCCGGGCATGCGCACTGACGCCTCCTCTGAACATCTCCCCACTTCCGCGCCGCAGGCGCCCGTGCGTGTCATCGCCTCCGCCCAGTCCTGGGTGGAAGGCGAGGCGGTGCGGCAACTCGAAGCCA
Source organism: Myxococcus sp. AB036A (assembly GCF_006547355.1). Lineage (NCBI taxonomy): Bacteria > Pseudomonadati > Myxococcota > Myxococcia > Myxococcales > Myxococcaceae > Myxococcus > Myxococcus sp. AB036A. The sequence goes on from NZ_VHLC01000072.1 coordinate 33,587, forward strand.
TGGCCCGCTTGCCAGGAATGAAGCTGGCGGTGGGCCTCCCGGACCTGCATCCCGGCAAGGGTGCTCCGGTCGGCGCGGCCTTCACCTCCGAAGGCTTTCTCTATCCCTATCTCGTCGGCAGTGACATCGGCTGTGGCATGGGCCTGTGGAACGTGGACCTGCTGGCACGTAAAGCCAAGCCCGAGCGTTGGGCAGGCAAGTTGGACCTGGAAGGCCCGTGGACGGGTGACACGGAAGGTTTCCTCCAGGAGCACGGCGTGAAGTCCTCGGGCTACGAGGCCGCGCTGGGCACGGTGGGCGGCGGCAACCACTTCGCGGAGTTGCAGCGGGTGGACGCGGTCCATGACGCGAAGGTCTTCAGCGCCCTGGGCCTGGAGGCGGACCGGTTGCTGCTCCTGGTGCACTCCGGCTCGCGCGGCCTGGGCGAAGCGATTCTCCGGGCCCACGTGGACCGGCACGCGGCGGGCGGGCTCGCGGACGACTCACCCGAGGCGCAGACCTACCTCACGCGCCATGACCACGCGGTGGCCTGGGGCCGGGCCAATCGGGCCCTGGTGGCGCGGCGGATGCTGGACGGCATCGGCGCGATGGGCCAGCGAGTCCTCGACGTATGCCACAACAGTGTCACCCCTCGGCGTGACACGGGACGGACGCAGTGGCTGCACCGCAAGGGCGCGGCGCCGTCCGACGAAGGGCCGGTGGTGATTCCCGGCAGCCGCGGCGCACTGAGCTACCTGGTGATTCCCACCGGTGAGAGCCACGTCAGCGCGCACAGCCTGGCGCACGGCGCGGGCCGCAAGTGGACACGCACGGCGGCCCGGGAGCGGATGCGCGAACGCTTCACGGCGGAATCGCTCACCCGCACCGCCTTCAAGAGCCACGTGGTGTGTGAGAACAAGGACCTCCTCTTCGAGGAAGCGCCGCCCGCGTACAAGCCCATCGACCGCGTGGTGACGGACCTGGTGGAAGCGGGGCTGGTCCGGGTCGTGGCCACCCTGGCGCCCGTCCTCACATACAAGACGCGCGCCCGGCCGGAGTAGGGTCTCCCCATGCAGCCTTTCCTCGAGCCAGACTCCCCGCGAGTGCGCTCCGCCATGGAAGCCAATCAGGTGGAGCACATGACCTATCTGGCGCGGAGCCTCCCCGGCGCCATCGTGAAGGACACTCCCGGGCTGCTGCTCGTCGACTCCGGGTTGCCCTGCAACACCTTCAACGTGGTGTGCCGGGCCCGGCTCGAGCGCCACGAAGCGGACGCGCGCATCGCCGCCGCCGTCTCCCACTTCCGGGACAAGGCCTTTCCCTTCGCATGGTGGGTGGGACCGGACGCCGCGCCCGAGGACCTGGACGCCCGCCTGTCGGCGCACGGTCTGGTGAACGCCGAGCAGGAGCTGGGCATGTCCATGGACCTCTCCCGGCTGCCAGGACTCACGCGGCCCTCGGGGCTGAGCATCCGCCGCGCCGAGGACGAACACACCCTGGCGGACTTCGCCCGCGTCGTCGCGGCGAACTGGGAGCCCGCCGACCCCCACGTGCTGGACTTCTACGCGAGGACGGCGCACGTGGCGCTCGCACCCGACAGCCCCATCCGCTTCTTCGTGGGCTACCTGGACGGCGAGGCGGTCGCCGCCAGTGAGTGCCACCATGCGTGGGGTGTCGCGGGACTCTACTCGGTGGCCACCGTGCGGCACGCTCGGCGACGAGGCATTGGCGCGGCGCTCACGCTGGCCCCCCTGCTGGATGCCCGGGAGGCGGGCTACCGGACAGCCACCCTCCAGGCGTCCGCGCAGGGCCAGGGCGTTTATTCCCGGCTGGGTTTCGTACCCCAGGGGACCTTCCGCGAGTATCAATAGACGCGCTCGCTTTTTGTCCTCTCCCGTCTGGCGCCTGCATGGTTAGGGTTCGGAGCATGACGCCCGCGCACAAGGTCCTGCTCTGCATCCTGGATGGTTGGGGTATTCGCCAGGAGCGTGACAACAACGCCATCGTCCTGGCCGGCACGCCGCACCTCGACAAGCTGGCGAGCCCCTACCCCTTCACCGAGCTGCAGACGGCGGGTCTGGCCGTGGGCCTGCCCGAGGGGCAGATGGGCAACTCCGAGGTGGGCCACACCAACATCGGCGCCGGGCGAATCGTCTACCAGGACCTGGTGCGCATCAATCGCGCCGCGGAGTCCGGAGAGCTGGCGCAGAACCCCGTGCTTCGCGCGGCGCTCGACGGAGTGAAGGCGGACGGCAAGGCCCTGCACCTGCTGGGGCTGGTGTCGCCCGGCGGCGTCCATTCGTCCATGGACCACCTGTTCGCGCTGCTCAAGGCCGCGAAGGAACGCAACGTGGCCCATGTCTACGTGCACGCCTTCCTGGACGGGCGTGACACGCCGCCGCAGAGCGCGCTGGGCTACGTGGAGGAGCTGGAGCGCTTCCTCCACGAGACGCACACCGGCCGCATCGCCACCGTGACCGGACGCTTCTACGCCATGGACCGCGACAAGCGCTGGGACCGGGTGCACCAGGCCTACGAGGCGCTGGTGTTCGGCCGCGGGCCCAAGGCGCCGGACGCACTGAGCGCCATCCGCGCGGCCTACGCGGAGAAGGTCACCGACGAGTTCGTGAAGCCCACGGTGCTGGCCGCCGGTGACGGCACGCCGGTGGGCCGCATCCAGGATGGCGATGCGGTGCTCTTCTTCAACTTCCGCGCGGACCGGGCGCGGGAGCTGACGCAGGCCCTGGCGTTCCCGGAGTTCAAGGAGTTCGACCGGGGCGGGCTGCGGCTGGGGCGCTACGTCTGCATGACCCAGTACGACGAGACCTTCAAGCTGCCGGCGCTCTTCGAGCCGGACCAGCCGCAGGACATCTTCCCGGAGCTGCTGTCACGCCAGGGGCTGCGCCAGTTCCGCACGGCGGAGACGGAGAAGTACGCGCACGTCACGTTCTTCTTCAACGGCGGCCGCGAGGTCGTCTACGCGGGCGAGGACCGGCACCTGGTGCCCAGCCCGCGCGACGTGAAGACGTACGACTTGAAGCCGGAGATGTCCGCCTACGAAGTCACGGCCGAGCTGGTGAAGCGGCTCGACTCCGGGAAGTACGACTTCGCGCTGGTGAACTTCGCCAACCCGGACATGGTGGGCCACAGCGGGCGGCTGGACGCGGCGATGAAGGCGGTGAAGGCGGTAGATGAATGCCTGGGCGCGCTGGGCAAGGCGTGCGAGCGCAACGGCTGGGTGCTGGCCATCTCCGCCGACCACGGCAACTGCGAGCAGATGGTAGACCTGGAGACAGGCGAGCCCCACACCGCGCACACGCTCAACCCGGTGCCCTTCCACCTCATCCACCCAGACTTCCGAGGGCAGAAGCTGCGCCCGGGCATCCTCGCGGACATCGCGCCCACCCTCTGCAAGGTGATGGGATTGCCGCAGTCCAAGGAGATGAACCGTCAGGGCCTGCTGCCGTGATGCGCGCGGGGCACGGCCCGTGCTGAAGGCCCTGCTGGACGTGCTCTATCCCCCTTCGTGCCTCGCGTGCACGAAGGTGCTGCCGGGCCCCGAGGGCTTCTTCTGCGAGACGTGCGACACCGCGGTGGAGCGGCTTCCTCCCGCGTGCTGCCGCACCTGCGCGGAGCCCGGCGCGTTTCCCGGGGACACGTGTCCCCGATGCCGCGCCACCCCGCCGCCCTTCGCTCGCGCCTGGGCGCCCTTCGCGCACGAGGGGCCCCTGGCGCGCGCCATCCACCGGTTCAAGTACGAGGACCACCCCAACCTCGCGGGCCCCCTGGGGGCGCTGCTGGCGGACGAGGCACGAAGCTTCCTCGGCCGTGCACCCGAGCTGGTGGTCGCGTTGCCGCTGCACACGCGCCGCTATCACGCGCGCAAGTACGACCAGGCGCAGTTGCTGGCGGGCGCGCTGGCGAAGGCCACGGGGCGCAAGGCCCCCGTGGGATTGCTGACGCGGCACCGCGAGACACAGCGGCAGGTGGGGCTGAGCGAGGCGGAGCGGGCGAACAACGTCGCGGGGGCGTTCGCCGCGTCGTCCCGTGTCTCGGGTCAGCGAGTGCTGCTGGTGGATGATGTGTTCACCACCGGCGCCACCGCCAGGGCGGCGGCCTCGGCACTGCTCGAAGCGGGCGCCGCCCAGGTGGAGATGCTGACGCTGGCGCGGGCCTTCAGCCTGGAGTGAGTAAACGACGCCCGAAGGCTACTTCTGGGCGGCCCGGACCCGCTCCAACTCGGCCTGGAGTTCGGCCACGCGCCGCTCCGCGTCTTCTCGGCGCCGGGACTCTTCTTCTCGGCGCCGGATTTCATCTTCTCGCAGGTGGGCCTCTTCTTCCGAGCGCTGTTCAAGCCACGCGATGCGCTCCCGCATCCGGACGATGAGTTCGTCGGACTCCATCAAGAGCGCGTTGCCAGCCCAGAACCGGAGCCGGTCCCCCACCAACTCCAGCTCCAAACCCAGCACCCGCGAGACATAGCGTCCCTGCGTCGGCTCCATCCGCACGTAGACGCCTGCGCCGGGTGACGCCAGCGTGTACGCCTCCAGCCGCTCCCGGGAGCAGTCGTAGATGAAGTACTCGGGAATTCCGAGTCGGGCATAGCGCCGCACGTTGAACTCGGCGTCCTTCTTCCGGGCGCCCCCGACGTGGACCTCCATCACCCAGTCCAACCCACGGCCCTCATGGCTGACGAGCCACTTCTCCCGCGGGTGGGCGCCCACATCGAAGACGACCAGCAGGTCTGGCGCGAAGCGCCGCTCGTCCGGGTAGTACACCGGCAGCTCCGAGCCGACGTAGGCCGTGCGCCGCTGATGACCGAAATAGCCCCGAAGAACATCCAACGCCCGGAACTTCGCCCACTGGTGCCGGTCCCCTTCGGGCGGCGCCATCTCCGCATACGTCACTTCCGCCGGCAGCGACTCCACCACCCGCGCCCGCTCCTCCGGATTCATCCTGTCCCACGCATCCTGCGAGGGCGCCCGGGGGAAGGCAGCCCCTCCTTCGTCAGTAGGCCGTCCCATGATGCCTTCATCGTGTGGCGGCACTCCGTCGCGGTCAATCCGCCCCCATGTCCCGGCGTCAGCAAATGGCGAACCAACGAACGCCTCCGACGCGCGCGGTTCGAGTCACCGCACGGCCTCGTTCGCGTTCCGGAACACGGCATCTCATGACGCGGACGCTCAACGCACACGGCCCCACTCTCCGCCTCTCCGGAAAGAGCCGCGTTCATCCGCGAATGGCGACACTCCAGGACTTCGGCCCGAGGGCCGACTGGAGTTAGCGTCAGCCCATGCGCTCGCTCCTCCCACTTGTACTCGCGGTCGCCGTCCTCCGCTGCGCCCATGCGCCCGAGGCGCCCCCCGCCGCTCCCGTGGCCACCGCCCCTGAATGGCCCGAACCCCAGCCTCCCGCGCTGCGGCTGCCCGACTCGGTCCGCCCCACGCGTTACGCGCTCGACCTGAAGCTGCTGCCCGCCGAACCCACCTTCTCCGGCAGCGTCAGCATCGACGTGGACGTGAGCGAGCCGGTGCGCCAGGTCTGGCTGCACGGGCAGGACATGGAAATCTCGCAGGCCCGCATCGAAGCGGGAGGCCGCACCCTGGAGGCCCGTCCCGTCACCGCCAGCGAAGGGCGGCTCGGGCTGCTGCTCCCCGAAACGCTCGCGCCGGGCAAGGCCCGCATCCACATCGCCTTCACCGGCAAGGTCGACCGCGAGCGCAGCCAGGGTCTCTACGCCGTGGAAGAAGGCGGCGAGCCCTACCTCTATACCTTCTTCGAGCCCGTCGACGCGCGCCGCGCCTTCCCCTGCTTCGACGAGCCGGGCTTCAAGGTGCCCTGGACGCTGCGCATCACCGCCAAGGAGGACCACGTCGCGCTCGCCAACCACCCCATCGTCTCGCGCGAGAAGCTGCCGGACGGGCTGGCGCGCGTCACGTTCGCCGAGAGCAAGCCGATGCCCAGCTACCTCGTGGCGTTCGTGGTGGGCCCCTTCGACGTGGTGGACGCTGGCACCGCGGGCCGCAACGCCGCGCCGCTGCGCTTCATCGTGCCGCGCGGCCGTGGCGCCGAGACGGCCTACGCGGCCAGCGTCACGCCGCGCATCGTCACGCTGATTGAAGACTACTTCGACATGCCGTACCCGTACGAGAAGCTCGATGTCGCGGTGGTGCCGCGCTACTGGGGCACCATGGAGCACCCGGGCCTCGTCGCGCTCGGACAGCCGCTGACGCTCATCCGTCCCGGCGAGGAGACGCTCGCGCGCCGCAAGTGGTACGTGAACATCGCCAACCACGAACTGGGGCACTACTGGTTCGGCAACATCGTCACCTGTCAGTGGTGGGACGACATCTGGCTCAACGAGTCGCTCACCTCGTGGCTGGACCGAAAGACGGTGGACCCCTTCGACACGAGCTGGGGATTCGGGCTGGAGCAGAGCACCCAGTCCACGCTCTTCGCGTTGGACACGGACGCGCTCGCCGCCACCCCGCCGGTGCGCAAGCCCGCCAACACGCATGACGAGGTGCTGGGCTCGTTCGACAACGGCACCACGTACGCCAAGGGCTCGGCCATCATCGACATGTTCGAGGCGTGGCTCGGTGAGGAGCGCATGCGCGACCTGCTGCGCGGCCACATCAAGAAGCATGAATGGGGCGTGGCCACGTCGGAGGACTTCGCCGCCACGCTGTCGGCCGCCGCGGGGCCGGACGTCGCGCGTGCCTTCCGCAGCTTCATCGACCAGCCCGGCGCGCCCCGCATCGCCGCCGAGCTGCAATGCCAGCCGGGAGCCCCCGCGAAGCTGAAGTTCACGCAGGAGCGCTACGTCCCCGCGGGCTCCACCGCCAGCAAGGACCAGACGTGGTCCGTGCCGGTGTGTGTGCGCGCGGGCTCCGGCAAGACGTCCGAGCGCACGTGCACCATGCTCACCGGGGCCACGGGCGAGTTGGTGCTGCCCGGCAAGAGCTGCCCTTCCTGGTTCGTGCTCAACGCGGGCGGCACCGGCTACTACCGCTCCGGCTACACGCGCGAGCAGCTCAACCGCGTGCTGGCCGCGCCCACGGAAGCGTTGACGGTGCGCGAGCGGCTGACCCTGTTGGCCGACATGGAGGCCGGGGTGCGCCGGGGAGACCTGCCCCTGGGCGACGTTCTGCGCTACGTGCCCACCACGGCCAAGGCGGACCACCGCCTCATCATGCAGCGCGGCGCCCGGCTGCTGACCTTCGTGCACGTGGACCGGCTGTCCAACGACGAGAGCGCGCGCTACCGGAACTGGGTGGCCTCGATGTACGGCCCGCGGGCCCGCGCGCTGGGCTGGGAGCCCAAGCCCGGTGACGATGACGCGGTGAAGTCGCTGCGACCCAACCTGCTGGGGCTGGCGGCGCTGCGCGGCGAGGACCCGGCCCTGGTCCGGGACGCGAACCGGCTGGTGAAGGCGTGGCTGGCGGACCGAAAGTCCGTCCACCCGGAGGCCGTTCCCCTCGCGCTGATGGTGGCGGCTCGGAACGGAGACAAGGCCTTCTTCGACACGCTGGTCGCGCGCGCCCGCGCCACGGAGGACCGGACCGAGCGCAGCCGCGTCTTCACCACCCTGGGCGCCTTCCGGGACCCGGCGCTCGTGCGCGAGGCGCTCGCGCTGGTGGCCGGCAGCGAGTTCGACGTGCGCGACACCCAGTCCATCCTCACGGGGGCCTTCTCGATGCCGCAGACGCGGGCGCTCGCCTGGGCGTTCTACCAGGAGCACTTCGACGCGCTCGCCAGCCGGATGCGCTCGGACGAAGTCGCCGGGCTCATCGGACTTGCGGGCATGCTGTGCGACGAGAAGACCGCCGCCGAAGCGGAAGCCTTCCTCACCCCCCGCGCGGCGAAGCTGGAGAACGCGTCTCTCGCCCTCACCCGCGCCATGGAGTCCATCCACCTCTGCGCCGCGTCCAGCACGCTGAACGCGCAGAGCGTCAGGGACTTCCTGAAGGGCCAGCCGAGCCCCGCGAAGCTCCGCTGAGCGCACGACACGCCTCCCGTGCGCGTCATCGCGAAACGCATCTGCGTTCCGTCATGACGCGCACGGCCGCGGTGGTTACACCCCGTGGCAGGGGCCCACTCCAGCCACGTCCGGCACACGGGCTGCACTCAGCCCGCCGGACCCATGCCTCGAACGTACACAGCACAAGAGGGCGACTGCGTCTCCAGCATTGCCCACGCGCACAACCTCAGTCCTCAACGCGTCTGGGAAGCGCCCGAGAACGAGTCCCTGCGACGGGAGCGGACAAGCCCCCATGTGCTCAAGCCCGGCGACACGGTGACGCTCCCGGACAAGGAAATCCGGCAGGTCCCCTGCGCGACGGGAAGGACGCACACGTTCAGGCTCAAAGGCATCCCGGAGCGCTTCCGCCTGCGACTGCATGAGGACGGTGCGCCTCGGACGAAGGTGCCCTACCGGCTCGTCATCGGGAACGTCACCCACGAAGGAGAGACGAACGAGCAGGGCCTCATCGAGTGCGGGATTCCACCCGGTGCCCGAGAGGCGACGCTGGAGGTCGGCGGCGAGGCGTACACGCTGTCCCTGGGGACGCTCCGGCCCGTGTCCACGGAGGAGGGGCTGCGAGCGCGCCTGGTGAACCTGGGTTTCCTCGAGGATGAGGCCAGCGAGGAGGACGCGCTCTCTGAGGCAGTCGCCCGCTTCCAGGCCGAATACGGGCTGATGCCCTCCGGCACGGTGGATGAGCGGACCCGGAACAAGCTGCGGGAGGCGCACGGTGCCTGAGACCACGACACCTCCTCCAGCGCCCAGGAACCGCCGACTTGGCCACGTCGCGCGCGGCGGTGAAATCAACACGCTCAACATCCGGTTTCCCGGCCGCTACTACGCGTTCGTCACGGAGCGGGAAGGCGCGGACGACGACCCGCTCTACCTGCGGCTGGAGTGCGTCGAGCGCGACTGGATGGACCGGGTCTGGAACGAACTGGAGAAGCAGTTCGACCCGGGCGACTTCCTCCGCTTCTTCAATGCCGTCATCAACGGCCGGCGCTTCGAGGACTTCTACGATGCGCTGACGCTGGAGCAACTCAACCTCTTCTACGTCGTCTATTTCTGGTTCCTGCGGCGAGTCATCGACGATGGCAATGATTCCGCCCCGGTGTCCGTCTTCGAGTTCGAGCTCGCGCCCGGGGACCCGCTGCGTGATGACCTCTACGAGACGGACTGGTTCCACCTGGAGTTGCAAGCGGCGCCGGGCAGCACCCGCCCGGACGGGCTCTTCGTGCGGGCGGGCAGCGTGCGTCGCGCGGGGGTGCACACGGTGCGGGGCTTCACCCCGGACACGGACTCGCCGCCCGTGGAGCGCTGGCTGCGGAGCTTCCTGCGGGTGGAGGATCGCTCGGATGGCGGGCTGACGCAGGGCGCGCTCAAGGCGCTCCACTTCCCGCTGCCCGCGCCGCCACCACCGCCGCCTCCGTCTCGTCCAGGAGGCCCTGGCGGCTCCGGAGGCTCGGGCCCGATTCCCGAGCCGCCCGTGAAGGACCCCTTCGCCATTCCTTCCGCGCCCCTCCCCATCCCGGTGTCGGCCCGGGCCGCCACCTCGGCGCTGGCCCGGTGGATGCGCGCCGCGGCCCGCCAACTCTCCCAACAGGTGCGCGCCTTCACCGAGGAGGTCGCGGACTTCTTCGATGACTGGATGCCGCCTCCCGGAGGGCCCGTGCTCGCATTCGCCGGAGCAGCCGGCCCTACGTTGACGTCACGAGCGGTGCCCAGGGAACGGTCGCGGCCAGGTGCCCCACCGCCCACGGCCCACGCCTACGTAGGTGATGGCGCGCCCAATCCGATGGATGCGTCCGACCCGAACCGCTTGTTCGCCCCCTTCGTGGGGCTGTTCAACGTGGGCCAGGGCGCGTGCTCGGTGCTGTACGACAACCAGGGGCGCGCCATCGTCTATTACGACTTCGGCAGCCCGGCGAACGGCCAGCAGGGGACCTTCCCCATCATCCCAATGGGGCACTGTGTGGGCCCCTGCATGTGCAACGGCCCGCTCATCATCCTGTCCCACTGGGACATGGACCACTGTGATTTGGGGCGCTACTACCCGGAGTCCTTCCGCTGCCGGTGGCTCGCGCCGCAGCAGCACATGGGCACCGTCGTGTGCCGCGACACGGTCGCGCGCGTCGTCCACGACGGTGGCGAGTTCTACATCTGGGCAGCGTCGGGGCGGCCTGGAACCGCCGCGAGTCCGCGCGGCACGCCGAGCTCCTATAACCGCCCAGGTGGCAGTCACATGCGGTTTCCCTGGGGCTTCGTCGAACGCAACTACCGTGAAGGCGCGCAGAACCCGCTCGCCAGTGGCTCGGATCCGCGCAACAACTCCGGGCTGGCGCTGTATGTCTGCGTGCGCGACGCGGCCGGTGCGGCTGCGGTCGCCGCGGGCCCCGTGGCCACCGACGCCAACAACCTGGGGGGCAATGGGCGAGGTCTGGTCACCATCGGCGGAGGCGCCCCTCCGGGATGGGTGGCGGCCGCGTTCGCGGGGCCCAACCTTCCTGGCATTGGAGGCGGTCTGGCCGCATTCCTCGCGGCGATGGGTCCGGCGGGTGGCAACCCCAATCCCGCGGCGGTCCTCGCCCGGCGACAGTCGGCCGCGGCCACCGCGGCGGTGGGCCCGGGTGGTCCAGGCGCCGGTCTCACCGCGAGACAGCGGCTGGTCATCGCGACGCTGGCCGTGGCGTACCCCGCGCTCGCTGCCGCCACGGCGGTGGCGCTGGGCCGGGCCGCTGAAGTCGCCGCGGACGCCGTGGCGGTCGCGGGCGGAACCCTGCCCCAGATGGCGGCGGCGGCGGGCGCGGCCGTCATCGTGGCGAGCGGCGCGCCGGGCACGGCGGTCGCCACCTTCACGGCCATGGGGACAGCGGCGGCGGGCGGCGCGCCGCTGATGCCCGGGAGCGCCGGGGCCCTGGCGTTGGCCCATGTGCAAGGAGCCATCGTCGGTGCACCTGCCGCCTCCCCCGTCACGACGGCGGCGAATACGGCGGCCGGCGTCGTGCCACAGGGCGGCGAGGCGGTGCGGGCCGCGGTGGAGGCCGTGGTACGCACCCACGCCCCCGCGCCGCTCCCCGGCCTGTCGCTGGAAGGCGCGGTGGCCCGCGCCGCTGGCGTCAGCAACCCGGCCGCGGTCTGCAAGGCCCTCGCGCCCCCGCTGCCACCGACGCTCCAGGGAGAGGCGCCCTTCCACGCCAACGAGCGGTTCGTGCTCCTCACGGGCGACGTCAACTACCAATACATCCCCGCGCAGCGGCGCCCCTTCGCCGCACCCGGTGGTGGAGTTCCCGGAGGCGCGGTGCCGCTTCCCTACGCCCCCACGGCCCACC